>CAJANQ010000536.1 GCA_903941145.1 uncultured Actinomycetes bacterium | reverse complement strand
TGATGAGCTCGCCCGGATCCATGGGGATCAGGATGCCGCGTCTGGGTCCTTGGAGTCGACCCCTCGTGCACGTTCGTCGGCCACATCGTCGAGCACGGCGTCCATCACGGTGCGCAGGGCGGCCCCGAGCGCCTGCGCACCGGCAGGCTCGAGGATGCCCATGTGGTCGCCGTCGAAGTGGTGGATCTGGAGGTCGCCCACAAGCGGCCCCCACCCCATGGTGGCGTCCGAGGACGGGGTGTCGGAGGCCCAGAACAGGTCCATCCGGCCTGGCCACGACGACGTGCGGTCCCACGACTCTGCCGCCAGGCGCCAGTGCTCCTCCCACGCGTACCAGAGCCGCCACTCGGGGCGGACCCTGCCCTTGCGGGCCAGGTCGAGCTTCCAGCGGAGGGGGTCGACGACCCGCGAGACGCCGGTGCGCACCATGACGTGGCGGAGCGCTCCCGACGGGCTGGCCTGCACCATCTCCTTGTAGTGGCGGACCGAACCAGTGAGACCGGTACCGGGCGGGGGCGGTGGCGCCACGCCGAACCAGGGACGGAACGGCGAGCGGCTGCCGTGGTAGCCCGGGCCCCGGTAGCCCGGCCCGACGTCGACCACGCCGACGACGGCGACCTCGTGGCCGTCGCGCCGCAGCTGTCGCGCCATCTCGTAGGCAGTGATGCCGCCGAAGGAGTACCCGGCCAGCCAGTAGGGACCCTCGGGCTGGGCCTCGAGCAGGTCCGTGACGTAGCGGGCGGCGAAGGTGTCGAGCGTGGTGAACGGGTTCGGCCCGCCCCGGAGCAGCGGCGACTCGAAGCTCCACACCGGCTGGTCCTCCCCGAGGGCCTCGGCCACGTGGCGGACCCGGTAGGCCGAGCCCTGCAGGTCGTGGACGAACCACAGGCGAGGTCGGCGGGTCGGGTCGCCAGCCTGGACGCAGGCCACGGTCGACGGCTCGCCCGGGTCGGCCGACTGCAGCCGCACCACGACCTCGGACAGCTCCCGCACCGTCCGGGCGTGCACCAGCTCGCCCATCGGGACGGTCACTCCCAGCTCGTGCTCGAGCGCGACGAGCATCTGTGCCGCCAGCAGCGAGTCGCCGCCCAGCAGCATGAAGTCCTCGTCGAGGCCGACCGTGCCGACGGGCAGGAGCCGCTCCCACAGGTCGCGAACGGCACGCCGCACCGCGTCGTGGTCCACGCCGGTCAGGTGCGCCGAGGTGCCGGCCGACGGCACGCCGCTCACCGAGAGCGGGTCCGGGAGCGCCCGGCGGTCGAGCTTCCCGTTCGGCAGGCGTGGGAGCTCGTCGACCAGCACCCACCGCGAGGGCACGCGGTAGGCCTCACGGGTCTCGAGCAGCGCGGCGCGCAGGTCGGTCCCGGCGACCTCGGTGGCAGGCACGACGTAGGCGACCAGCTCGGTCACACCGTCCACCGGACGGGCCACGACCGCGGCGTCGACCACCGTGTCCAGCCCGTGCAGGTCGGCCTCGACGTCACCCAGCACCACTAACCGGCCCCGGACCTTGACCTTGGTGTCGACCCGGCCGAGCACCACGAGCGCGCCGTCGGCGTCGAACCGGGCGTGGTCGCCGGTCCGGTAGAGACGGACGCCCGGGCGGCCCTGCGGGTCGTCGCTCAGCACCTGCCGGTTGAGCTCAGGGTGACCCCAGTACCCGTGGAACATGTGGCGGCTGACGATGCCGACCTCGCCCGACTCGCCCGCCGGGGCCGGTCGGCCGTCCTCGTCGAGCAGCAGGAGCTCGACCTCGGGCACGGGGAACCCGCAGGGCGCCGTGCCCTCGACCGTCGTGCCGGCGTCGGCCACCCAGAGGCTGGTCACTCCGGTCTCGGTCGTGCCGTACCCGACGGCCAGGTGTTCGGGCTCGAACATGCGCGCCGTGAGCTCGAGGACCTCGTTGTCGACCAGCTCGCCGCCGAGCGCCACGAGGCGCATGTCGGGGAACTCCCGGCCGGCGAGCGCGTCGACCAGGAACCGGATCACGGTCGGGGCCATGTAGGCGAGCGTGATCCGTTCGTCGGCCAGGAAGTCGGCGACCGGGGCCAGGCCGACCGACCGCACGTCGAGCGTGGCCAGTGTGCCGCCGTTCAGCAGCGGCAGGAACATCGGGTACGCCGCGACGGCGAGCGAGACCGGGAACAGCATCGGCATGCGGTCGTGCGGCCCGAGGCCGAGTGCGTCGGTGGCCCCGCGCACCAGGTTCATGAGCACGCCGTGCGTGATGATGGCGCCCTTCGGCTCGCCGCTGGTTCCCGACGTGAACGCCAGCATGAGCGGGGAGTCCGGGCCCAGGTCGGCCGGGCCGGGGCCGTCGCCGGACAGGTCGTCGAGCGCCACGATCGCGACCGACAGCGCAGCGTCGACCACGACCGACCGAGCCAGGTCGGCGAAGGTGTCGTCGTGCAGCAGCAGCGGCGCACCGGACACGCCGAGCACGGTGGCGGTCTGCTCGGCGGGCACCGTGGGGTCGACGACCACCACGACGTGGCCGGCCGTGATGATGCCCAGGATGGCGGCCACGAGCGGGCCGTCGTGGTCCGCCAGCACGCCCACCGGCGTGGGGGTGGTGGAGCCGACCTTGGCCCGGACTCCGGCGGCGATGCGGTCGA
>CAJANQ010000535.1 GCA_903941145.1 uncultured Actinomycetes bacterium | reverse complement strand
CGCACACCAGTCACGGGGCACCGCCAGCGGCCCGCCCCACCGGTGGGAGATCCGGGCGTCGCGGGTGGCGGGGAAGAGCTCGTGCAGCGCGGCAACGAGCGAGTCGTGCACCCCGGCGTCGGTGTCGAAGTCGTCGGCGACCGCAGACCCCCAGTGGTACGGGGCGCCGCGGCCGCCGAACGCCAGGCGGCCGTCCGCGGTGCGCTGCCCGTAGACCAGCAGGTGTCGGCCGTCGCTGAACGTCTCCCGCTCCGCCAGTCCGACCTGCGCCCACACGTCATCGTCGAGCGGCTCGGTAGCCACCATCAGCGAGTAGAGCGGGATGACGTCACGGCCATGGCCGTCCAGTGCCGGGGTGTAGCCCTCGGTGCAGCGCAGCACCGTCTCGGCCACGACCGTCCCGCCCGCAGTCCGGGCGCTGCCCGCCTCCAGCTCGACCACCCGGCTCTGCTCGTGGACGACCACGCCGGCGCCCTCCGCCGCGCGGGCCAGGCCCCGCACGAGCCGGGCCGGGTGCACGGCCGCGCAGTGCGGGGTGAACAGCCCGCCGAAGTTCTCGGCCGTGCCGATGCGCGACCCCATGGCGTCCGGCCCGAGCCAGTCAAGGTCGTCGGGGCCGAACCCGTAGGCCCGGTTGACGTCGAGCTCGTGGCGCAGCCGTCCGAGGTGGGACCTGTTGGTGGCCACCGTCAGCGTCCCGCCCTTGTCGAAGTGGGCGTCGATCCCGAGCCGGTCGAGCTCACTGCCGACCTGGTCCACCGTGTCGGCCATGGCACGCCACTGGGCGACTGCCGCTTCGCGTCCGGCCATGGACTCCAACGCCGGCAGTGAGGCCGGGAAGAGCGCAGAGCACCAGCCACCGTTGCGGCCCGACGCACCGAACCCGCAGACCTCGGCCTCGAGCACGACCACCCGGCAGTCGGGCGCGGACTCTCGTAGGTACAGCGCGGTCCAGAGCCCGGTCATGCCGCCGCCGACGACGACGACGTCCGCCTCGACCCGCCCGTTCAGCGCGGGCCGCGGGGCCAGGTCGTCGTCGCACGTGTCGAGCCAGAGGCTCCGGGAACGGACCCGGTCGGTGGCACTGGTCACGACCGGACGCTACCGGGAGGTTTCCCCGTCATGGGCGTCGCCAGCCCGAACGCGCCGCACCGCCCGGCGCCGGAGCGCTCGGGCTGTGCGGCATGGCCGCGGTCGGGGACCGCGTCGGCGTTACTTGGCGAGCTCGGCCGCGAACCCGGCGAACGCGTCGACGTAGCGGTCGATGTGCTCGTCCTCGTGCTGCACCGAGATGGTCCACTGCTCCTCGTCGCCGGGGGTCATGAAGACGCCACGGTTGATCATCCACGGGTAGCTCGCCGCGTAGATGTCGATGTTGGTCTCGAGGAAGTCCCGGTAGTTGGTGAGGGGCTGCTTGCGGTAGGAGATGCAGCCCTTCGAGCCCAGGTCCACGGTGTGCGCCGGCAGGTCGAACTCGTCGACCGACTGCTGCAGGCCGGTCGCCAGCCGGGTGCCCAGACGACCCATGTGCTCATAGGCCTCGGGCGTGAGCACCTTGGTGAGCGTGGCCAGCGACGCAGCGACCGACAGCGGGTTGCCGTTGTACGTGCCCTGGTGGGCGGCGCCACGGTTGATTTCTTCCATGATCTCGGCCTTGCCGCCGAACGCACCGATGGCCGTACCGCCGCCGATGGACTTGGCCCAGGTCGCCAGGTCGGGCAGGACGCCGAACCGCTCCTGCGCACCGCCGGGGGCGATGGTGCCGCCGCACTTGACCTCGTCGAAGATCAGGACGACGCCGTACTTCGTGCACAGCTCGCGGACCTTCTCGAGGTAGCCCTCCTGGGGGAGCACGATGCCGATGTTCATCATCACCGGCTCCATGATCAGCGCGGCGATCTTGTCGCCCTCGGCCTGGAACAGGGCCTCGAGCGCGTCGGCGTCGTTGAACCGGACGACCCGGATCCACTCGGCCATGCCGGCCGGCACACCCTTGG
>CAJANQ010000534.1 GCA_903941145.1 uncultured Actinomycetes bacterium | reverse complement strand
TGTCGCATCACCGAGATCGTCGAGAAGCCGGCCGTCGAGGTGGCGCCGTCCAACCTGGCGGTCATGGGCCGGTACCTGTTCACGCCGAGCATCTTCGAGATGCTCGCCGACGTGCAGCCGGGCGTGGGCGGCGAGATCCAGCTCACCGACGCGATCGCCGGCCTGCTCGCCGACGAGACCGTGAACGGCTACGTGTTTGCCGAGGGCCGCTTCGACATCGGCAAGAAGATCGACTACCTGCGGGCCACTGTGGAGCTGGCGCTGCGGCGCGAGGACCTGGGACCCGAGTTCCGCGAGTTCCTCGAGATGGTTTGCCGGCGCGAACAGATCTGCTGACGCACGTCGGCCTGCGGGCATCCGGCCCGCACGTTCCGTAGGCTCGCCCTTGTGCTGAGCCTCGACGACGCCTGGGAGCACGTCCGCTCCCACCTCCCGCACCTGGACGCGGTGCCGCTCCCGCTGGAGCACGCCGTCGGGCTGGTCCTCGCCGAGGCCGTCACCGCGGTCGCCCCGGTCCCACCGTTCGCGAACTCTGCCGTCGACGGCTACGCAGTGCGTCGGGTCGACGTCGACGGGGCCCCCGAGGGCGGCGCCGGGCTCGTGCTCGAGGTGGTGGCCGAGTCGGCCGCCGGCCATGTGGTGAACGTCCCGGTCGGGCCGGGACAGGCGGTGCGGATCATGACGGGCGCCCCCGTGCCCGAGGGTGCGGACGCCATCGTGATGGTCGAGGACACCGAGCGGGTGGAAGACGGCCCTGACCGCGTCCGGGTCACCCGGTCCGGTGCGGCTGGGAGCCACGTTCGGCCGGTCGGGGACGACCTCCGGCCGGGCGACGTCGTGGCGGCGGCCGGGACGGTGCTGACGCCGGCCCACGTCGGACTGCTCTCGACCGTGGGCTGCACCGCGGTGACCGTGGTCCGGCGCCCGGTGGTGGGCGTGGTGTCGACCGGCGACGAGCTGGTCCCGGCCCGTGCCGAACTGGGTCCCGGCCAGATCCACGACTCCAACCGCCCGCAGCTGCTGGCCGCGGTGGCGGCCGCCGGCTTCGTGCCGGTGGACCTGGGCCACGTGCCTGACGACGCGGCAGCGATCGAGTCGGTGCTGTTCGAAGGGGCTGCTACCTGTGACGCGCTCCTTACGAGCGGCGGGGTGTCGATGGGCGACCACGACCTGGTGAAGGTGGTGCTCGACGAGGTTGGGGACATGCGCTGGATGCAGGTGGCGATCAAGCCGGCCAAGCCGTTCGCCTTCGGTCTCCTCCCCGGCCCGGCGGGACCGGTGCCCGTGTTCGGACTTCCTGGCAACCCGGTGTCCTCGCTCGTCAGCTTCGAGCTGTTCGCCCGCCCCGGCATCCGCACGATGGCGGGCCACCCGCGCCCCCACCGGCGGCGCGTCGCGGCCATGGCCGGCACGACCTTCCGACGACGGCCGGACGGCAAGACCCACTTCGTGCGGGTCACCGTCGAGGGCGACGACGAGGGCCGCCTGGTGGCCGAACCCACCTCGGCGCAGGGGTCGCACCAGATGACCGGCCTTGCCGCCGCCGACGGGCTGGCCGTCCTCCCCGACGGTGACGACGTGCCGGGCGGTGCCCGGGTTGTCGTGCTGCTGCTCGACTGACCTGGCCAGGTCGCCGGGGCCGCACCGGCCGGGTCGGCCGTAGGATGCCGCCGTGCCCGACCGCCCGCCGCCGAACCCGCTCGTCGACGGCTTCGGGCGCGTCCACCGGGACCTCCGGATCTCGGTCACCGACCGGTGCAACTTCCGCTGCGACTACTGCATGCCGGCCGAAGGGATGGACTGGCTGCCGCGCGAGGAGCTGCTGACGTTCGAGGAGATCACGCTGGTCGCCCGGGTCATGGTCGAACAGTTCGGCATCACCTCGGTGCGGCTCACTGGAGGCGAGCCGACGGTGCGGGCCCGGCTCCCGCTCCTCGTCGCCTCGTTGGCCGGTCTGGGCGTCGACCTGTCGCTCACCACCAACGGCGCCACGCTCGCTGGTCTGGCCGACGACCTGGCCGCCGCCGGGCTCCTGCGCATCAACATCTCGCTGGACTCCCTGCGCGCCGACCGGTTTCAGCAGCTCACGCGTCGTGACGCCCTGGCCCAGGTGCTGGCCGGCGTCGACGCGTCCGTGGCGGCGGGGCTGTCCCCGGTGAAGGTCAACATGGTCCCGCTCCGTGGCGTGAACGACGACGAGCTCGCGGAGTTCGTGCAGTTCGGCCGCGAGCGCGGCGTCGAGGTCCGGTTCATCGAGTTCATGCCGCTCGACGCGCAGGGGGAGTGGCGCGCCGACCGCGTCGTCACGCGTGCCGAGGTCCTGGCAGCGGTGGGCGAGCGGTTCGAGTTCGAGCCGGTCGGCCGGGACCACGAGCCGGCCGAACGGTTCCGGCTGCTCGACGGCTCTGCCACGTTCGGCGTGGTGCCCAGCGTGACGGCGCCGTTCTGCGGGACCTGCGACCGGGTGCGACTCACCTCGGACGGCATGCTCCGCAACTGCCTGTTCGCCACGGACGACCACGACCTGCGCCCAGTCCTGCGGGGAGGTGGTTCCGACGACGACCTGTCGGCCGCGGTCGCAGCGTGCGTCGCGGCGAAGCGCGAGGGCCACGGCATCGGCGCACCGACCTTCGTTCGGCCGCCCCGGCCCATGTCGCGCATCGGCGGCTGACGGCGGGCCCGCTCAGTGAGGTTGCACACGGTCGCGGCAGAAGATCGTTCCTCGGGACTAGTCCCCATTGACGGGTACGTTCGGGTCGCGATGATGCAGTCCGTGTTCGCCCCCCTGGAACGCAGCTACGAGGAGCAGTCTCGGCGTTTTGTGCGTTGGACGCTCCTGCTGTGCGCAGGGGTCGCGCTCGCGGTCGTCCTCGCCGCCGTCTACGTCAGCCTGTTCACCGCGGTGCTCGTGGGCGTCGCCGGAGTGGTCGGCCTGGCGTTCTGGTGCGTGACGAGGATGCCGGAGCAGCCGCCGCGGTCGGTCGAGGCGCAGGTCGCGCTGCTCGAGCAGGCGTGGGACCAGGAGGTGCCGGCCAGCCAGCAGGCGATGGTCGCGGCCTACCTGGCCGACCCCGAGGCTGCCGTCGCTGCGCTCGTCGGCAGCCGGACGTCGGTCTCGCCGGAGGCGGCGCGGCGGTTCCTGGCCGCCCGGGTCACCGGCTGACCCTCCGTCCCCCGGGGACCCCGACTGCCCCGCCTATGCTGCGGCCATGCCGGACCGGGGACTGACCCATCTCGACCCGCTGGGGCGTGCCCGCATGGTGGACGTGACCCCAAAGGAGCAGACGCAGCGACGTGCCGTCGCCCGGGGCCGTGTGCACATGCAGTCCGAGACCACTGCGCTCGTGGCCCGCGGTGCGGTCAACAAGGGCGACGTGCTCTCCGTCGCCCGCGTCGCAGCCATCCAGGCCGCCAAGCGTGCGTCCGACCTGATCCCGCTCTGCCACCCGCTCCTGGTGGGATCGGTCCTGGTGAACTTCCGGATCGAGGACACGTTCATCGAGGTCGAGGCCCAGGTCGACACCGTCGACCGCACCGGCGTCGAGATGGAAGCGCTCACGGCAGTGACCGTGGCGTGCCTGACGATCTACGACATGTGCAAGTCGGCCGACCGCTCGATGGTGATCGGCGACGTGACGCTCTGGGAAAAGACGGGCGGTCGGTCGGGCACCTACCGCCGCGCCGACGACGACCAGGCCGAGCTGCTCGACTGACCCCCCCCGTCGGGCCCCGCGGACGGCCCTGCGGAGGGCGCTGTTGGGGGCTGGCCCCCAACTTCGGGTGCCAATTGGGCAAACAGTCGGTGACGATGTGACTAACATCGTTGTAGTTCGTCACCGACTTGTAACAACCGTCGTCGGACCGTAAGGTTCGCAGCACCGGGGGGAACGGGTCGGCCGAGCGGCCGGAACCGTAGAACCGGACGAAAGGTTGCCATCCCAGATGAACCTCTCCACTGTGGTGCTGCTGGGCCTCGCCGTCGTGTGGGCCATCGTGCTCGCCCCCGAGGTGCTCCGTCGGACCTCTGGCATGCGCCGGGTCGACCCCGTGAACGCGTTCCACCGACAGATGTCGTCCCTCGACCAGAACGGCGGCCGTCCGTCGGGCCGTCCGGGTACCAACGTCATCGACCTCCGCGGCCCGGCCCGCTCCTCGGCCCGCCCGATGCAGCGCCCGACCGCAGCCCGCTACGGCGGCGCTCCCCAGCGTCCGGTCCGTCCGGCGCAGCGTCCCGCTCCGCGCACCATCGTGTCGCCCCGCACCCAGAAGCGCCGCCAGGACGTGCTCATCGTGCTCGTGGCTGCCGCGGTCCTCACGCTGCTGTGCGCCGTTGCGTTCGGCGGGGTGTTCCTGCTGCTGCACGTGGTCGCCGACGTCCTCCTGGTCGCCTACGTCGTGCTGCTCAACCGTTCCGCGCAGATGGCGGCCCGCCCCCGGCGTGCCACCTACGGCTACTCGGGCTACGGCCAGCAGATCGACCTGCGGACCCATCGTCCGCAGCGCCCCCAGCCGGTCGCAGTGCCCGGCACCCGCCGCGTCGCAAACTGACCGCCGGCTCCGGCTTCAGGGCCGGAGAGCGCCGCGGTTATGCTGCGGACCTTCTGGGGGGTGTAGCTCAGCTGGCTAGAGCGCCTCGGTCGCATCGAGGAGGTCGTGGGTTCGACTCCCATCACCTCCACCCAGAGCCCGTGAGGGCAACGAGGAACGCCCCGCTCCGGCGGGGCGTTCAGCGTTTTTGGCCGGCGGGTCGGTAGCGTGTTGCGACGCTGTCGAACGGTGCCTGACGCCCCGTTGCAGCCTGGTGGGACCAGAGGATGTACATGACTGAACGGATGCTGCGCCGACGAGCCGCACAGGTGGTGACTGCCGCTGTCGCCGTGGTGGCGCTGGTGGCCACCGGCTACGGCGCCACGGCGCTCGCCCAGACCGAGGTGGACGCCCCCACGACCACGGCCCCGCAGGCCGCACCGGACGGGCCGACCTCGACCACGACCCCGGCGACCACGGCACCGACGACCGCGGCACCGACGACCGCGGCACCGATGACCAGCCTTGCTCCCACCACGGTCCCGGCTGCCCGCCCTGCTCCGACCACCACCGTTC
>CAJANQ010000533.1 GCA_903941145.1 uncultured Actinomycetes bacterium | reverse complement strand
GGTGGAGGGGCCGAAGATCCCGTCGACCCGCCCGGCGTCGAACCCCAGGCTGCCCAGTCGCAGCTGGAGCTCGGACACGTCCTTGCCCCGGGTCATGGGGGAGACCAGGCACAGGAGTCGGTCGCCCAGCTGGAACTCGGCCTCGACCACCCGTGCCCAGGTGACCTGGTCGCACACGCCGGTTGCCGGCATCCCGTGGTCGGTCTGGAACCGCTGGAGCGCGGCGACGGTGCCCTCGAGGAGCTCGGCGGCTGGGTCGTCGCCGGTGGGGTAGCCCGCGGCGCGAAGTCGGCGCTGGAGCTCAGCCACCCCTGGGCCGGCAGCGCCCTGGTCGAGCGGAAGTGGCGGCGCAGGGGTGGACACGGAGTAGCGGGGAGGAGCGTTGGCGGGCGGTGCGCCCGGTCGACGGCTCAGAGGTACTGGTTCAGCTCGCTGAGGAGCTGGTCCTTGCCCTTTGCACCGACGATCTGGCCCACCTTCTCACCATCTTTGAAAACGATCATGGTGGGGATGCTCATCACTTCGAACTGCCGAGCCAGGTCGGGCTGCTCGTCGACGTTGACCTTGGCGATCCGGAGCCGGTCGGCCTGCTCGTCAGCAATCTCGGCCAGGACGGGGGCGACGGCCTTGCAGGGACCGCACCACTCGGCCCAGAAGTCGACCAGCACGGGGGTCGACGAAGAGTTGACCTCTTCGCTGAACGTGGCGGTGGTGAGGTCCGTGATCGATCCCGACATGACGTGTCCTTCGTAGTTCCGTGCCCCACGTGGAGCCTGTGGAGGGGTGAACCCGTGGCTGCAGTCTGCCATTCCGGGCCGGCTGCCGAGCGCACCGTCAGGCGTCGTGCAGCGCCTCGAGGAACCGCTCGGCGTCGATGGCCGCCATGCAGCCGCTGCCGGCCGCGGTGATGGCCTGCCGGTACCGGTCGTCCTGGAGGTCGCCGCAGGCAAAGACGCCGTCCACGCTGGTGAGCGAGGTCGCCCCCTGGGTCTGCACGTACCCGTTGGGCTGCAGCTCGAGCTGGTCGGCGAAGAGGTCGGTGTTCGGCCGGTGGCCGATGGCGACGAACACACCGGTGAACGGGTGGGTCGTGGACTCGCCGGTCGTGGTGTCGCGCACGACGACCCCCTCGACCTTGGACTCGCCGACGATGTCGTCGACGACCGAGTTCCAGAGCCACTTGATCTTCTCGTTGGCCATGGCCCGGTCCTGCATGATCCGGGAGGCCCTGAGCTCGTCACGGCGGTGGATGACGGTCACGGTCCGGGCGAAGCGGCTCAGGAACTGGGCCTCCTCGAGGGCGGTGTCGCCGCCGCCGACCACGCAGATGTCCTGGTCACGGAAGAAGAAGCCGTCGCAGGTGGCGCAGGCCGACACGCCGTGGCCGAGCAGTCGCTGTTCGCCCTCGATGCCGAGCATCAGGGCCTGCGCACCCGTGGCAAGGATCACCGCGTCGGCCGTGTAGGTCGGCTCGCCGTCGGTGGCGCCGACCCACATCTGGAACGGCCGACCACCGAGCTCCAGCCGGCTGACCTTGGCGGTGATGATGTCGGTGTTGAAGCGGACAGCCTGGGCCCGGAAGTTGACCATGAGGTCGGGTCCCATCACACCCTCGGGGAAGCCGGGGAAGTTCTCGACGTCGGTGGTGAGCATCAGCTGGCCGCCGGGCTGGTCGCTGGTGGACGACGGCTCGCCCTCGATCACGAGCGGGGACAGGTCGGCCCGCGCTGCGTAGATGGCGGCAGTGAGGCCGGCGGGGCCGGAACCGATGATGACGACGTTGCGGTGCTCAGACATGAGGAGAGTGCTCCAGAAGGGCGGAATTGCAGGGATGTGGGGGTACAGGGCGCCCGTCCGAGGTGCTCGGACGGGCCCGGGCCAAGTGGTCGCGGACTACTTGGTGGGAGTGGTCCGCGGCGCCCGGCGCGACCAGAGGAAGGCGCCGAGCAGCAGCAGGAGAACACCCATGATGGCGTAGGCAATCCACACGTCGCCCGGAATGGCCCAGTTCAGGAGCCGGACCGCGCCGGCGAAGAACAGGACCAGGATCGGCGTCAGGATCAGCAGCGCCACGAACGCGTGGACGATGCCCTTGGAGATCTCCAGGACCGGACCGGTCGTGCGTTCCCGCACCTTGTCGACCGTGTCGACGATGAGGTCGGTGACCTGGTCGGCCCAGTCGGCCGGCGCTGCAGCAGCCTGGCCGGACGGCGACGTTCCGGCCGAGGGCGAGGACGAAGCCGTCGCCGACGGCGCAGGCCGTGTGGTCTCGGAGCCGGTCGGGTCGGTCATGGCCCCAGAGACTAGGTGGCGCGGGCCCTCCGTGGCGACGGTCAGCCGGCAGTGCCGAACAGGCGGGCCTCGTTGACCGTCACCTGGAACTGCGCCGACTGGTTCTCGGGGCCCAGGTCGGTGAACCACAGGAGGACCACCGTGCCCTCGCGGCCGTCGAGCCCCACGTTGACCGAGGCGG
This sequence comes from uncultured Actinomycetes bacterium, assembly GCA_903941145.1. GTDB lineage: Bacteria > Actinomycetota > Acidimicrobiia > Acidimicrobiales > Microtrichaceae > CAJANQ01. The sequence continues at coordinate 328 of CAJANQ010000533.1, read as the reverse complement.
CGGCGCCGTCGACGGTGCCGGTGGGCTCGGCCGACTCCGGGTCGAAGGTCTCGAGGCCGCCTGCGGGCAGCACGTAGACCGACCCGCCCCAACCCTCGGGCGCACTGTCGAGCTCGAGCCGGTCGACCTTGGCGTTCCCCGCAAGGTTGAGCACCAGGCCCACACCGTTCTTCTTCGAGGTGAAGGTGGCGGAGTTGTAGACCTCGGTCGACCAGCCAGTGGCCACGTTGCCGTCGGCGACGGTCCCGGCGCTGGCGTCGTTCTCCCGGTCGTCGCCCTGGGGGTCGAAGGTGCCCACCGAGGTCAGTGGGAGCGACCCCTTGGGCGC
>CAJANQ010000532.1 GCA_903941145.1 uncultured Actinomycetes bacterium | reverse complement strand
GGCGCGTTCGCCACGATGGCCGCAACACGAGACCCCGCCGACTTCGCAGGCCTGAAACCCATCGTCGTCGACGAGGATCCTCCTGCGATCCGCAGCCACATCAACCTGAGCGTCGCCGACCTCGAGTCCGACGTCGCCCTGCTGCTCGCCGAGCGGTACGGGTACGACCAGGACGACATGGTGATCCGTAGCTGCGCGGGCTGGATCGCCGCAACGGTGCGGCTGGGGATCCACAGGGTGGTCGAGCTGGTGGGCGAGCTCGACTTCTTCGAGGAGCTCGGGCCGGCCATCTCCGCACTTGCCAACGGGCTCGAATACACCCTCGAGAACCACCCGGCGCCGCACGGCTGACACGCTGGGACGCTCCCCCTGCTGCGAAGTTGGGGGCCACCCGCGCGGTCTTGGTACGTTCGGAGCCATGCCCGTCTACGAGTACCGCTGCAAGAACTGCGGCCACCAGTTCGAGGCCACCCAGGCGTTCTCCGACGACGCGCTCACCGAGTGCCCGGAGTGCAAGGGCGAGCTCCGCAAGGTGTTCGGCTCGGTCGGCATCGCGTTCAAGGGCTCCGGCTTCTACAAGAACGACAGCCGCGGCAGCTCCTCGTCGACCACGCCGGCCAGCACGGCCAGCTCGTCGTCCGACTCGTCGACCTCGTCCGACTCGGGCTCGTCGAGCACCACGAGCTCGTCCGACTCCGGGGGGTCTGGCAGCGGCTCGTCGGGCACGTCGACGTCGTCGAGCTCCTCGGACTGACCGCACCGGGGAGCCCTCCCCGACGTACCGCATGGGCCCGGAGGCCGCTCCTCCCGTACGATGAGCGGCCCATGGCCAAGCGCAAGCGTCGTCCGCAGATCGACCCGCCCCCCTCCCCGCCGGTGCAGCGCGGCCTCGTGTCGCCCATGCGCACGGTGCCCGCCGCCATCGAGCGGCCGGACTACGCCCTCACCGGCGTGCCGTCGGACCGCCAGGCCCGGGCCATCCGCACTCCCGACGAGATCGACGCCATGCGCGTCGCCGGCCGGGTCGCCGCCGACGCCCTCATCGAGGTCGGCCGCCACATCCGGCCCGGCATCACGACCGAGGAGCTCGACCGGATCGGCCACGAGGCCATGGTCGCCGCCGGCTCGTACCCGTCCACGCTCAACTACCGGAACTACCCAAAGTCGCTCTGCACCTCCGTCAACGAGGTCGTGTGCCACGGCATCCCCGACTCCCGGAAGCTCGCCGACGGCGACATCGTCAATGTCGACGTGACGGCGTTCATCGGCGGCGTCCACGGCGACACCTCGGCCACGTTCCTCGTCGGCGAGGTCGACGAGGCGTCGATGGAGCTCGTGCGCGTCACCCGCGAGGCCATGCACGCCGGCATCGGCGTCACCGGCCCCGAGGCCCGCATCTACGAGATCGGCCGCGCCATCGAGGGCGTGGCGCTGCCGCTCGGGTACAGCATCGTGCGGGAGTTCATCGGCCACGGGATCGGCGACCAGTTCCACACGAGCCTGCAGATCCCGCACTTCTACGAGAAGCGCAACGACACGGTGCTGCTGCCCGGCATGACCTTCACGGTCGAGCCCATGATCAACGTGGGCTCCCACCGCATCGGCATGTGGGACGACGACTGGACGGTCGTCACCCAGGACCTGCAGCGCTCCGCACAGTTCGAGCACACGGTGCTCATCACCGAGGACGGCCACGAGCTCCTCACGGTCCCGGCGGACGGCGTCCCCGCCGAGGTGCTGTTCGCTGACGTCCGCCTCGGGGTCGATCCGACCCCCACCGCCAGCACCGCCGACTGACCGGGTCCGCCATGGACAGCGGCACCCGCCGCCCGAGCCGGCCCTCGCGGCCAGATCCAGGCCTGGTGCTCGACACCGTCGTCGGACACCTGCACCGGCTCCGACGTCGGTCCCTTCAGCTCCGCTCCACGGGACTCGGCCGGCGCGTCGTCCGTCGACGGGTCGTCGCCCTCCTGCTTGCCGTCGTCACGACCCTGACCGTCTCACGGACGGTCACGGCAGCCCGGACGGCGGTCGACCGGTGGGGACCCACCGCACCGGTCGTGGTCGCCACGGCGCTGCTGCCGGCCGGGTCGGAGCTGGGCCAGTCGACGGTCAGGGTCGAGCAGTGGCCGACGCGCCTCGTCCCCCAGGGCGCGCTGACGGCGGTGGACGGCCGCCGCACGGCGCGGACCGTCGCTGCAGGTGCACCGGTGACCGCCACCGACCTGGCGGGAGCCGGTCGGGGCGCGGTCGCCTCACGACTGCCGGACAGGACGGTGGGCGTCACGGTGCCCCGGGGGCCCGCACCGGCACCGGTGCGTCCCGGCGACCGGGTCGACGTGCTCGGTGCCACCGCGGACGGGCGGTCGCTCGGCGCGCAGCAGGTCGCGGCCCGGGCCACCGTCGTCGCGGTCGACAGGGTCACGGTCACGGTGGCGGTGCGCCGGTCCGAGTCAGAGGACGTCGCGGCCGCCGCCGCGGCCGGCACCGCGGTCCTCGTCCTGGTCCCGTAGCCCGTTTCGCCCTGCCCTGTCTCGCGCTGCCCTGCCCCGCCCGCCCTGCCCTGTCTCGCGCTGCCGAACTCGTGACACTTTGGTCCCGTGAGGGACCAAAGTGTCACGAGTTCGGGCGAAGGAGGGGCGTCAGGAACCGGAGACGGCGACGTCGTCGATGACCAGCGAGCAGCCGCCGCTGCCGCGGTTCACCCACTCGAAGTCGCCACCGACCTCGCGCACGTCGAGCAGCAGGCGCTGCAACGTCGAGGCCACCGTCATCTCCCTCAGCGGCTCGGCGAGCGCACCGTTGCGGATGCGGATCCCGTCGGCACCCACCGAGAAGTCGCCCGACACCGGGTTCACACCCGAGTG
>CAJANQ010000531.1 GCA_903941145.1 uncultured Actinomycetes bacterium | reverse complement strand
GGCACGGGTGGCCGTGGACGTGCTGCCCCTGCTGCTGGCCGCACCCCGTCGGTCGGCGATCAACCTCAACGTGCCGGCGCTCGACCACGACGACCTCCGGGGCGTGCGGTGGGCCCGGCTCGCGCCGTTCGGCGCAGTGCGTGCTGCCGTGTCGTCGAACGAGGACGGGAAGGTGCAGTTCGAGCTGGTGGCGTCGGACCACACCCCCGATCCGGACACCGACGTGGCGCTCCTGGCCGAGGGCTACGCGACGCTGACCGCACTGGTGGGCGTCACCGAGGCATGGTCGTCGATCCTCGGTACTGCGGGGGAGTCCCTGCCCGAGGTCCATGAGCACGTGGTCCCGGGGGCGCCGTTGCTGTCGGTCCACGAGGTACCCGGCGGTCACGACTGGTCCCTCCACCGCCCGGTGCTGGGCGAGGACGTGACCGGGGCCTGACCCCTCACGCCATGGTCTGGCCGCCCGACACGTTGAGCGCCTCGCCCGTGATGTAGGCGGCGTCGTCGGAGCATAGGAACGCGATCGCCGAGGCGACCTCGTGGGGCTCCTGCAGACGACCGAGCGGAACCTCACGCTCCAGCCAACCTGCCATGCCGCCAGGCTCGGCGCTGTCCATGAGCGCCTCGAAGAACCGGCCCGGGTTCAGCAGGTCCGTGTCGACCGTGCCCGGACAGACCGCGTTGACCGTGATACCCGACGGGCCCCACTCCTTGGCCATGACCTGCGTCAGCAGCACGACCCCCGCCTTGGCCGACGAGTACGCGCCGAGCAGCGGCCAGCCGAGCTTCCCGGCCTGGGAGCTCACGTTGACGATGCGGCCGCCCTCGCCCTGCTCGACCATGCGCTCGGCGCAGACCCGGGCGACCAGGAACGTGCCGGTCAGGTTGACGTCGACCACGCGCCGGAACTCCTCCGCGGGCACAGTCAGGAGCGGCGCTGCGCCGAACCCTGCGCCGGAACCGCCGGCGACGTTGGCGACCAGCGAGACCGGGCCGAGCTCGGCGGTGGCGCGTTCGACGGCGTCGCGCACGGCGTCCTCGTCGGTGACGTCGGCCTGCAGCGCCAGCGCCTCGCTACCTGCGGCCCGGAGCTCGTCGACGAGCCCGAGCAGGTCGTCCTGTGACGCGACCCCATGGTCGGGGAAGTCCTCGTACGGCCGGGCAATGTCGAGGCAGGCCACCTTGGCGCCCTCGGCCGCGAGCCGCAGCGCGGTGGCGCGGCCGATCGAACGCGGTCGCGCCGCACCTGTGACGAGCGCGACCCTGCCGGCGATGCCCTGCAGCATCAGTCGACCGTGATCGTGAAGACCGTCTCGGGGGTGGTGGCGACCGTGGCGTCGGAGGGGTTGCCCTCGAGCTGCACGGTCACCTTCGCAGTGCCCTTGGCGAGCGCCTTGCCGCCGGAGTTGGTCGTGTACGTGCCCTGGCTACCGCCGGTCGACGTGATCTCGACGACCTTGGGGTCGCTGCTGGTGGCGACGAACTTGCCCGGCGTCGGGTCGCCGAGGTTGAACACCACGGTGGCGCCGACCTTCACGGTCGCGGAGGTGGTGCTGGCGTCGAGCATGGTGGGGGGAAGCACGTTGCCGCCCACCTCCTTCTGGGTGGTCGTGACCTTGGCGGTGGTGGTCGTGGCGTCGTCGCCGTCGTTCGAGCACCCGGCGAGCGGGAGCGCGAGGGCCGAGGCGGCGGCCACGGCGAGCAGGCCGTTGCGGAGACTGGTTCGTGAGTTCTGGTGCATGCAGCGGTTCTACACCTTGTGGTGTGCTTGATGCGGCCAGTGGTTGGCTAGTGACGCTGCGCGCGTGCATCGCTACCATCACCTTGGTGCCAGTTGGCACGGATTCTGACGGGGGGACGGACCAGGTGTCGTCGGACGTGCAGAACGAGCAGTCGGTGGTGGACGTTCGGTCGTCCTCGTCCGACGTGCCCGTCGTCCTGCCTGATGCAGCGCCCTCGGCGTGGGCCTCGGTGCCGGGTGCTCCGTCCGCCGACGAGGTTGCCGGGTTCATGGGTGACCTGGTCGTCGTCGTCGACTCCAACGGAGATGTGACGGCCTGCAACGCGGCGGTGGCCGCAGCGACCGGGCGGTCCATGGCCGACGTCGTCGGACGCAGCGTGTTCGACATGGTCCACCCCGAGGACCAGCGCCTGGCGATCGAGCTCTACGAGCGCTACACGGGCGGGTCCGAGGTGTTCCGCCCGGCGGTTCGGCTCGTAGCCCCCTCGGGCAGCAGCGTCACGGTGGAGTTCGTCGCCCGACGGATCGAGCGCGACGGAAGCCGGTTCTTGGTCATGACCGGCCGCACCGACCCGCTCCTCGACGCCGAAGAGCTCGTCGAGGGCCTCCGGGTCGGCGTCATGATCTGCGACGCCGGGGGCGTCGTGACCCGCTCGAACCAGATGGCTGCGCAGCTCCTGGGGACCGGCAACGTGGAGCCGCGCGGGGCGGTGTCGAGCCTGCCCGGCACCTTCTTCCGGACCGGTCCCGGTTCGCTCGTCCCGGTCGACCACCCGCTGGTGACCGTGCTGTCCTCCGACCGTCGGGTCGACGAGCGGCTGGTACTGGTCGGCGCCGACGGCGTCCGGCGGGTCGTCGACGTCGAGGCCAGACCTGTGACCCTCCGGTTCGCCGGGGCCGCGGCGGCGGTCATGACGCTGACCGACGTGACCGACCGGGCCGAGGTCGAGGGGGAGCTTGAGCGTCGGGCCACGGTGGACGACCTGACCGGGGTGCTGAACCGCTCCACCTTCATGGGGCTCGTGGAGTCCTCCATCGACGCGTTGGCAGCAGGGCAGCAGCTGGCCCTCCTCTTCTGCGACCTCGACCGCTTCAAGTCCATCAACGAACGGTTCGGCCACATCGAGGCCGACGACCTGCTCCGGGCCTTTGCCGAGAACGCCAGCCGGGCGGTCGACGGCCGCGGCCTGGTCGGCCGGCTCGGCGGCGACGAGTTCGCCGTCGCCGTCGTGGTCGACGACGACCTGGCCGCCGGGGAGGTCGCCGACCTGGTCCGTGGTGCCATCCGCACCGCCGGCATGTCGACCATCCACGTGGCGGTCACCGCGTCGATCGGGATCAGCGAAACGGGCGGACCCCGGGACTCCGAGGCCTCGGTGGTCCGGGTGGGCCAGCTGATCGAGGAGGCCGACGAGGCGCTGCGTCGGGCCAAGCGGACCGGCCGGGACCGGTCGCAGCACTTTGACGACGCCATGCGGGCGCAGCGGGCGCAGCAGACCGCCATGGGCCGGCTCCTGCGTGACCGGCTCGACGAGTCACGGGTGGAGATCGCGGTGCAGCCCATCGTGGACCCGCGCACCGGGTTCGTGTCGGGCGGCGAGGTGCTGGCCCGGGTTCGGGACGACGAGGGTCAGCTCGTACCGGCGGCGCACTGGATCGAGTCGGCGGTCCGGAACGGCCTGGTCGGCGCGGTCGACGAGGCGGTCATCGTGCAAGCCGCCGAGCTCCTCGCCCGGTTCACCGGGATGGAGCGCCTCCCGATCGTGGGCGTCAACCTGTCCGACGCGATGCTGGCCCGGCCCGACCTGGAGGAGTGGCTGCTGACGGTGCTCGACGACGCGGGCGCCGATCCTGCGGGCTTCCTCATCGAGGTGCCCGAGACCGTGTTCCCGGTGATCCGCGACCGTGCCGCCGAGGCACTCAGGTCGTTCAGCGCCCGCGGCATCTGGATCGCCGTGGACGACTTCGGCACCGGC
>CAJANQ010000530.1 GCA_903941145.1 uncultured Actinomycetes bacterium | reverse complement strand
CCGGAACGCTGAGTTGGAGGGCAAGCAGGCTCCGGCGTCGTACGCCGGGCGGTCTGGCCGAACATCGTTCCCGTCGGTACCGTCGGCGAATGGCCCCCAAACCGACCACCAACGACTGGCGAGAGCTCGTCGCCGTCGGCTGCGTGGCCGGCGACCTGACGGCGCTGGGCATCGCCCGGTACGCAGGTGTGGACCTGGCCACCGCCGAGGCGGCGATCGAGTCCGCCCGCGAAGAGGGGGCCTTCCACGACGACGGCACTGTCGCCAACGAGTTCGCCGCCCGCGCCGTGGCCGACCTGGCTGTCGAGCGGGTGGCAGAGGTCCACGCCGTCGTGGCGCGGCACCTTCTTGCAGCGGGTCCGGACCGGGTGGTCGACGCCGTCCGCCACGCCCGTGCGGCAGGCAGCCTGCTGGACCTGGAAGAGCTCGTCGCCATGTCCGACCAGGGTGGCCGGATGAGCCTGGCGCTGGGGGACTACGCGGCGGCCAACGAGCTGCTGACGCTGGCCGTCGAGCTTGACGTGTCCGACAACTTCACGGTGCGGGGCGACCGGCTGTGCGACCTGGCCGATGCGGTCGACGGCCTGGGTGACGACGACCGCTGCAAGGATCTGCTGTCGGAGGCGGCCCGGCTGGGGGCGGTGGCCCACGACGGGGCGCTCGTGGCCCGCGCCGCGATCCGCTACGCCGACCCGCTCGACTGGAACGACGGCGACACCCGCGCCGCCGGACTGCTGCACCAGGCGGAGCAGCTCGACCTGGACGAGGAGACTCGCACGGCGATCCTGGCGGCCAGGTCCCGCATCGAGATGCGGATCCCGATGGCCAGCGAGGACACGCAGCAGATCGCCTGGATCACCCGGCCGAGCGTGGCGCAGCCGCTCGCGGACGAGGCGCTCGCCAAGTCCGAGTCCATGAGCGGGCCCGTGCGGCTGCTGGCCCTGGCGTCGTGGCGCACCACCCACCGTGCGCCGGAGTTCCTGGACCACCGCCGTGAGGTCACGGCCGAGGCCCTCAACCTGGCCCAGCGTCTGCGCCGCCCTGCCGACCAGGTGGGCATGGCCGTCTACCAGGCGGTCGACGCCATCGAATCCGGCGACCGGCCGCTGTTCGACGAGGCGCTCGCCGTGGCCCGCTGGGTCTCCGAGCGCGACGGCAACCCGCGCCTGCGCTGGCGGGCTCACACGCTGGCGGCCGGCGCGGCCCTGATCGACGGCGACGTCGACGCCGCGGCGGCGCTGGTGGGCCGGGCGACCGAGATCGCTCAGCCCCACGACGTCCAGGGCTGGTTCGCCTGCGAGATGCTCTTTGCAGGCCAGGCGGTGCTCGACCGGGACGACCCCGACGAGATCGCCCTGGTGCTGCCGGTCGAGGACGTGCCGGCCATGGCCAGCCCGCTCGGCCTTGCCGCCTACGCGTATGCGGCGGCCCGCATCGGCAACGTGGCGGCGGCGGAGGCCCGGGCGCGGGAGGCCCTCGCGCTCGCCGAGGTCGAGTCCAGCTACCTGCTGCTCATGTCCCGCCTGGCGGCCGCAGTGGTGCTGCTCGACGCCCCCGACCTGTCCGCCGAGATGGTGGACCGGCTGACGCCATGGGCGGGCTCCGTCGCGGTCGACACCAACGTCTGGTGGTGCGACGGGCCGGTCTCCCTGCGGCTGGCCGAGCTGCACCATTCCCGCGGCCGCGACGACCTGGCGCTGCCGCTGCTGTCGAAGGCCGAGCCGGTCGCCGCCGCGGTCAAGGACGTGCGGGCGCTCCGGCGTGCCGTGGACCTGCGCGCCTCGCTCCAGCAGGCCGACGACCTCGACGACGAGTTCGAGCTCACCACCCGCGAGCTCGACGTGCTGCGGCTCATGGCGAACGGCCTGACCAACCCGCAGATCGCCGACCGTCTGGCCTACAGCCTGTCGACGATCCGCGCCGACTCGGTGCAGATCTACCGCAAGCTCGGGGTGCGTGGCCGCTCCGAGGCGGTCTCGGTGGCGCTCCAGCGTCGGCTCATCCCGTTCGACTGACCCAGGGCTGAGCCCCAGCGTCAGCGCGGTCGGTGCGGTCCCGCGTTCTTGGGGCGCCCCGCAGCGACACCCGCCTACACTTAGTTGCGCTGCAAACGAGTGCGGTGCTGGTCGAGGAGCGGGATGGACGACGACGTGGTGCTGCAGTCCCGGGCAGGGGGGGGGACGTTGCTGACCGAACAGCTCGTGCTTGACCACCTGGGCGAGGGGCTGGTGCTGCAGGACGGGTCCGGCGCGGTCGTCGACTGCAACTCCGTGGCCACAGAGCTTCTCGGTGTCACTCGCGAGCAGCTACTCGGTGCGACCTCCTTCGACCCCGAGTGGCGCAGCGTCCGGCGCGGCGGCACGCCCTTCGACCCCGAGGACCATCCGGCGGTCGTGGCCCGCAGGACGAACGCACCGTGCACCGACGTGATCATGGGCGTCGACCCGCCCGGACGCCCTCGCCGGTGGCTCGTAGTGGACGCCCACCCGATCGTGGAACGCGGCCGGGTCACGCAGGTGCTGGTGTCGTTCAGGGACGCGGCGCGACGGATGGAACGGGAGCGGCGGCTCGCCGAGTCGGAGGCCCAGTTCCGGTTCGTCGTCGAGCACTCGTCGGACGTCGTGCTGCTCGTGGGTCCGGACAACCAGTACCAATGGGTGTCACCGTCGGTGCGACACGTCCTGGGCTGGGAGCCGGAGGAGCTGCTCGGCCGGACCATGTTCGAGTTCGTGAGCGAGGTCGACGTGCAGCGCATCCTCGACGCCCGCCAGCAGAGTTTCGACGGACTGTCGGCCGTCGACGAGTTCCGCTTCCGGTGCGGCGACGGTTCGCAGCGGTGGGTCTCGGCCCGGTCGCAGGAGGTAGCCGGCCCGCTGGGCGAGCCGCTCGCCCGGGTGGTGTCGCTGCGCGACGTCGAGGAACAGGTTGAGGAGCGGGAGCGGCGGGCGGAGTTCGAGCGAGAGCTGATGGTGGTGCTGAACACGACCAGCACGGTGGTGTCTCGCTGGAGCCTCGACCGTCGGATGACCTACAGCAACCAGACAGCAGCGCTCTCCGAGGGGCTCGCTACCTCTGAGATCCTCGGCCTGACCGGCGAGGAGATGGGCTACTCCGAGGAGGACCTCCAGCGGTGGAACGCGGCCTTCGACCTGGTGCTGGAGTCGGGCGAGTCGACCAACTATGAGGTGTGCCTGCCGTCGCCGAGCGGTCCGAGGTGGTTCTCGTTCGAGGTGAACCCAGAGGTCGACCCCGGCGGCACCGTGGTCTCGGTGACGTCCTACATGACCGACGTGTCCGACCTGCACCGGGCGACCGAGGCGCTCGTCGAGTCCGAGACCCGCTTTCGTCTGCTCGCCGAGCACTCCTCCGACCTGGTGTTCCAGATCTCGCTCGACTCGACGATCGAGTGGGTGTCGCCGTCGTCGGAGTCCCTCCTGGGGTGGCGGCCGGACGAGATGGAGGGGCGTCCGTCGGAAGAGTTCGTCCACGTCGATGACGTCGCGACCCGCGAACGGGCGATGGAGTCGCTGGAGCACGGGCAGCCCGCCAAGTACGAGGCGCGCATCCGGTGCAAGGACGGTTCGACGGTCTGGCTGGCGGTCACCCTGCGGGCGGTGTTCGACGCCGACGGGCATGAGGTCGGCAGGGTCGGCAGCGCCCGCAACGTGCAGGCCGAGGTCGACGTCAGGGAGGCGCTCGCGCAGCGGGAGCGGCTGTACCGCACGACGGTCGACGCGGCGCCCATTGGGATGGCGCTGCTCGACCTGGACCGACGGTTCGTCGAGGTCAACCCGGCCCTGTGCAAGATGCTCGGTCGTTCGGCGGACTGGCTCAAGTCGCACGGGGTGATCGACGTCATCGACCCCGCTG
>CAJANQ010000529.1 GCA_903941145.1 uncultured Actinomycetes bacterium | reverse complement strand
GACGACTCGTTCTTCCTGACCACGACGCCACAGGGGCTCTTCGCCGAGGCACCTGACCTGCCGGTGGTCGAGACCGTGCCGGTGGACGCCGTGGACCTCGACGCCGAGGAGCTCGCCGCCGCGCTGGACCACGGCGTCATGGCCAAGGTCGACCTGGTGCGCAACGCCGCGGCCCGGGTGCGGACCCAGGTCAAGTCCACTGCGACCGCGGCCGGACACTCGGCCCGTGCGGCCCTCGCCGAGCGCCGCTCGGACGGCCCGTCGCTCTCCGAGCGAGTCGGTGCCGCGACCGGGAAGCTGCCGAGCCGCGCCGACGTGGTCGACAAGCTGCACCAGCTGCCGTCGGCCGCCGCGATGGGCGTGCTGGCCGCCAACGAGGCCGTCATCAACAAGTTCGGGCCCGACACCCCCGCCATCTGGGACCCGCACCAGTTCGACTGGGCCCGTCGCATCGAGGCCGGCTTCCCCAAGGTGCGCGCCGAGGTGGAGGCGCTGCTCGAGGGACCGACCGAGATCCCCCACATCGAGGACGTCACCGGCGGCATCCCCCAGGGCAACATCGGCCCGTGGCGGAGCTTCGTGCTCATGCACCAGGGCCGCTGGATCGACTGGAACTGCGAGCGCTGCCCGGAGACCACCGAGCTCGTGAAGTCGGTTCCCGGGCTCACCATGGCCGGCTTCTCGGTGCTCGAGCCCGGCACCCACATCACGGTCCACCGCGGGCCCAACAAGGGTGCGCTCCGCTACCAGCTCGGCGTGATCGTCCCGGGCGAGCCGGGCGACTGCCGCATCCGGGTGGGCGACGAGATGATCGTCTGGGCGGACGGCGAAGGCTGCATGTTCGACTTCACGGTGCCCCACGAGGCGTGGAACGACAGCGACGGCATCCGTGTGCTGCTGATGCTCGAGGTCGTGACCCCCATGCCGTGGTACCTCGACCGGCCCAACCGGCTCGCCCAGCACGCCATGGGCTGGTTCCCGACCACCCGTGACATCACGAACCGTCTGCGGGCGCTCGAGCCAAAGCTCGCGAAGCGCTAGCCCAGCTCGGTCGCGACCAGGTGGTAGTGCGGCCGCTGGCCGGCGCGACCCACTGCGAGCTCGACCGGCAGCTCGTCCAACGGACGGTGGTGGTGGTCGGCGACGACCACCGAGAGCTCGAGCACCGAGGACGACACCGGGAAGGACGGCACGACCAGTTCCAGGCGGTGCCGGCCCTCCGACAGGCCGACGCCGCGCACCGGTGTGGTCGCCGCGACCATGTTGACCTGACGCTCCTCGGCCGACTCGTCCGCGGCCCGCATCCACTGGTGGTCGGACCCGACGGCCGGTCGCACGTCGACGCGCACCTGCAGGTCCTCGAGCGGACGGTCGCACACGACGTCGGCCACGACCCGGAGCGGGTCGCCCGGCTCGACGGCGGTCGGCTCCAAGCGCACCTGCTCGATCCGGACCCCGTGGTGGCCCAGGTCCCGGCCCCAGCCGCTCACCACGTGCTCGTACTTGGCCAGGACCTCGTCGGCCGGGCCGTCGGCCTCCACCCTGCCGTCGGCCAGCCAGATGGTCCGGTTCGTCGCCACCGCGGCCAGGTCGAGGCTGTGCGTGACCAGGAGCAGCACGGCACCGTCGGCGACCAGCCGCCCGACGGCGTCGAGGATCTGTCGCTGGAACGACGCGTCACCCACGGCCAGCACCTCGTCCACGAGCAGCAGGTCCGGCGCCGTGTGCACGGCCACGGCCGCCGCCAGGCGGGCGACCATGCCGGACGAGAAGTGCTTCAGCTGGCGGTCCATGGCGCCGTCGAGGCCGGCGAACTCGACGACCTCGTGACGCACTGCGGCCCGCTCGCGACGGCCGAGACCGCCCATGGCGAGCGACAGGTCCAGGTTCTCGGCCCCGGTGAGGTCGGTCTGGAAGGCGCCACCGAGCTCGATGAGGCTGGCGCAGCGCGCCGGACGGTGCACCATGCCGCGCGTCGGCGTCAGGATCCCGGCCACGACCCGCAGGAGCGTCGACTTGCCGGCGCCGTTGGGTCCGACGAGCGACACCGCTTCGCCCGGCGAGACCGAGAAGGTCACGTCGTCGAGGGCTGCGTGCGGCGCGGCCGTGCCGTCGGCGAAGACCTTGGCGACCCGGTCGACGACGACCGACGTCATGGGGCCCCCACCGCAGCGCCGTCCACCAGCAGCTGGGCCGGGACCTCGAGGAGGTAGCCACCCTGCGCCGCATCGAGCGTGAACGGGACCGCGCCGGCGTCGACCTGCTGGCCCGACTCGTCGAGCACCGTCGCCTGCAGGTCGTAGCGGCCGCGCGGCAGTCCCGCCGTGGACAGCTCGACCGACATCGGGCCCGGGGACGTGACTGGCAGCACCGCCGTCGCGCACACGATCGAGCTCGACCGTTCGACCAGCTCGAACATGGACGGCGCTCCCACCACGTAGTCGAGCCGGACCGCGTGGGCGCGTCCGTCGTCGGGGACCTGGAACCGGGCCACGACCGGCGTCCCTGCGTCCACCACCTCCTGGTCCACCCGCAGCCCGATCCTGCCAGGGTCCCGCACCGGGGCCGGACGGCCGACGTAGGTGTCGACGACCTCTGCGGACGGGCCGTCGGCGACGGTGCGGCCCTCGACCATCAGCACGGCGCGGTCGCACAGCGTCGTGACCAGGTCCAGGTCGTGCGACACGAGCAGCAACGTCGCCCCGCCCGCCCGCAGCTCGCGGATCCGCTCTCGGCAGCGGCTCTGGAAGTCCAGGTCGCCCACGGAGAGCACCTCGTCCACCAGCAGGAGCTCCGGTTCGGAGTGCACGGCGACCGAGAACGCCAGACGGGCCAGCATGCCGGTCGAGTAGTGCCGCACGGGACGGTCGACCACCTCGGCCAGACCGGCGAACTCGACGATCTCGGTCAGACCGTCCGCCGACCGTCGGCGGTCGCCCGTTATCAGCGCGGCGAGCAGGTCGACGTTCTCCCGGCCCGTCAGGTCGGGGTGCACACCGGTGCCCAGCTCGAGCACGGTCGACACCCTGCCGGTGCGCTCGATGCGGCCGGTGGTCGGGCTGGTGACGCCGGCTGCCATCTTGAGCAGCGTCGACTTGCCAGCACCGTTCGGGCCGATGACCGCGACCGCGTCGTTGGCGCCGACCACCAGGTCGACCCCGTCGGCGGCCACCAGGTCCGCACCGTCCGGACCGGCCCCCGGGAACACCTTGCCGACGCCCTCGAAGCGGAGGGTGCCGCTCATACGAAGTCGCTCATCCGGGGCTCGAGCCGGCGGAACACGGCGAACACCACGACGAGCAGCACCGCCGCGACCGCGAAGTGCGCGCCCAGCAGAGCCGGGTCCGGCCACTGTTGGCGGTAGAGCGCGTCGCGCGTCCCCTCCACCACCACCGCCAGCGGGTTCAGGTCCACCAACCACTTGGACTGCTGGGCGATGAGCTCCGCCGAGTACATCACCGGGGTGACGATGAACAGCACGCGGAGGAACAGCGGCACGGCGAAGTTCAGGTCACGGCGGAACACGGTGATGCCGGCGGCGGCAACGGTGAGCACGGTGGTCCACAGCAGGAGCACCACGAACACGGGCACCAGACCGAGCAGGTACACGGTCGGGGGGCCGACCTGGACCCATGACACGACCACCAGCGTCCCCGTCATGATGGCCAGGTCGACGAAGGTGCCGGCGACGACCGACAGCGGCAGGACCTCCCGTGGCAGGTAGACGCGCGAGATGACCGGTCCGGCCTGCTGGATGGACCCCACGCCCAGGCCCAGCGACTGCGCGAAGAACGTGAACGGGACGATGCCCGCCCAGGCGAACGTCAGGTACGGCGCCTCTTCCGGGCGAACGTCGAGCACCGCGGTGAGCACCCAGCCGTAGGTGAACAGGATCGCCAGCGGCTGCAGCAGGCTCCATCCCGACCGGAGGACGCTCTGGCGGTAACGGACACGGAGGTCACGGACCGTCCAGACCCGCACGAGGGGCACGGTGGTGCGGACCCGTTCGACGAACGTCTGCTCGACGCCCCGTGCGGGGGAGATCACCACCTTGTCGTCGGCCACGTCACATCCCTCAGGTCCGACAGGCGGCGCGTGCCGCCGACGGACGACCATGATGCCTGAGGAGGCCCTGAACTCCAACCGGCTGCGGCCGCCGACCGTTGCCCGCCCAAGGGACCTTCGGTACCCTCGCCCCAGGATGCAACGACGGGACCTGCAATGAGTTTGCTGACACGCCTCCGGCACAAGAAGGACCGGGCCGCACAGCCTGCGACCGCCGAGGTGCCGCCGGTGGGCGACTCCGAGGACCGCCTCGAGCTCCGGTGGGCCGTCGTGGACGCCGCCGAGACCTCCCGGTACCCGGACCTGATGGCCCAGATCCACCACCGTGAGTTCGACGGGATCACCGTGACCGGGGTGTTCACCCCCGAGGAGTGCGCCACCGCGGTCGGGCGGATGGCCGACGTCGAGTGGATGGACCACTTCTTCGGCGGCCTCGTCGGCCCGCCGCTCGGCATGTACGACGCCGACCGGTCCGACTATTTCGCACAGTCCGACGCGGCCCGGGAGGTCTACCGGGAGCTGTTCGGGTTCGACCCGCACGAGCGCCTGGCCCAGGTGATCGCGCCGCTGGCCGGCGGTCGGCCGCTCGTCCCGCCGGTCGAGGACGGCAACGAGTACAACCCCGGGCAGCTGCGCCGCTGGAAGGTCCGCCACGGGGGACTCAAGGCGCACGTCGGCAACGAGTTCCGTCGCGACAAGTTCGACACGGCCATGAACTACCTGGTCAACACCACCGACGTCGCCGACCACCTGTCGTACTTCGTCGTCGTGCAGCCGCCCGACGAGGGCGGCGCGCTGTCGGTCTACGACGTGCTCTGGGAGGACGATGCGGGCGAGGCCTACGAACCCGTCCCCCTGCGCGACGACTCGCACTTCGACGACCTGCCGTGCCTGCGCCTCGCCCCCGGTCCGGGCGACCTCATCCTGTTCGGCGGCGGCTGGCGGTGGCACCGCGTCGACGAGCTCACCGGCACGGTGGAGCGGATCACCTACGGAGGGTTCTGCGCGCCGGCCGCCGACGACTCCGAGATCCACTTCTGGGCCTGAGGACCTGCATGCCGGAACCGTCCGTCTCGGTGCTCGTCGTCACGGCGTTGCCCGACGAACGTCAGAGCAGTGCTGAGCTCGAGCTGTTCCTCGCCGACCTCAGGGCACAGCGAGGGGTCCGGGCCACCGTCTGGTACCTGCGACAGCTCGACCACCAGACGGTGCCTGCCGACCGTCACGTCGTGGACTCGCTCCGGACGTCGCCCGGACTCCCGCAGCTCGACCGGGTCGGAGCGGGCGTGGTCGCCAACGCCGTGCGGGGCCGGATCCTCCGCCGCTGGTACCGGAAGGTCGACCCCGACGTCGTCCTGCTCGACGACGGACTGGGACTGCGTGTGCTCGACGTCGCCGACCCCGTCCCGCCCGTGGTCGTGCGGCACAACCCAGCCCCTCCGCCGTTCGCCGAGCTGGAACCACCGCCGCTGCGCGCCGGCGACCTGACGGTCGTCGCCGCGGCCCGGGCCGCCGAGTTCACGGATGTCGACGGCGCCTACGTGCAGCTGCCGTGGTCGGCCGGTGCCGACGCTGGACTGCCGTTCCGCAGTGCCGAGGAGCGCGACCGGGTTCGGGCCGGCTACGGACTGCCGACCGGAGTACCGCTCGTCGTGGGCTGGGGCGACGACGGCTGGCTCGACGGCCCCGAACTGTTCGTGCGGACCCTCTGGACCCTGGAGCACCGGCACGGGATCGAGGCGCACGGCGTCTGGTTCGGACTGACCACGGACCCCCGGGAGGCCGACCGGCTGCTGACCGAGGCCGCGCGGTGTGGCCTGGCCGAACGGTTCTGGCACCGGCCGTTCATCACCGTCGAGGCCCAGACCTGCGGGGACGCCGTCCTGCTGCCCTACCGCAGCCCCGTGGACCCTGCCGACCTGGCACCGGCGCTGGTCAGCGGTGCCGCCGTCGTGACCTTCCGCAGCACGGCGCCGGTCGGGCCCGGGGTGGTCCGGGTCGACGAGCTCGACGTCGAGGCCGCCGGTGCTGCCATCGCCCTCGCACTCGACGGGGACCGGGACGAGCGGGCGGACCATGCCGCGCACCTGATGCCGGGCCGCCTCGCCGAGGAGGTCGTCGCGCTTGGCGAGGCCTTCCGGGCCCGGCGGCGCTGACCCTGTCATGACGGGCCCGACCAGCTCCCCGACCCGCCTCCGGGTCCTGCTGCACGCGGCTGACCGGACCGGTCCCCCGATGTTGGCCCGGGCGCTCCTGCGGCAGGTCACGTCCGACCATCCCGAGGTGCAGGTCGACGTGGTCGCGTTCCGTGGCGGCGAGATGGTGGCAGAGCTCGAAGCGCTTGGGCCGGTGACGGTGCTCCTCCACGACCACGAGGCCTGGGACCACGCTGCGCCCGACCCGGTGCGGGTGGCAGAGCTCGAGGCGGTGACCGGCGTGCTCGAACGGCCCGACGCCGTGCTGCTGGTCAGCATCTCGGGCGGACAGTGCCTCCCGTACTTCCCCGAGGCGCCCGGTGGACCGGGCGGTGCGCCGCCGGTCGTGAGCTGGGTCGTCGAGCAGGGCGAGGACCTGCACTGGCTGGGCACGCCGGTCGACGTGGCGGCACGCACCGACGTGTGGTTGGCAGGTTCGGCCACGACCCGTGACGAGCTCGTCGTCCGGCTCGGGCCGGCCGTCGCCATCGAGGTCGTCCCCGAGTTCGTCGAGACCCCTGCCGACCCGGCGCCGGAGGTGGTCGCGGCCCGTCGTGACGAGCTGCGGGGCGGCGCCGACGACCTCCTGGTCGTCGGGGCTGGCATCGCGACCGTCCGCAAGGCGCCCGACCTGTTCCTCGAGGCGGCGGCAGTGGCCAGCCATCGCGACCACGACGACGCGTTCGTCTGGCTCGGCGGCACCGACGACCCCCTCTGGCCGCTCGTGGACGACGAGCGCCAGCGCCTCGGCCTGGACCACTTCACGCTGGCCCCGTCGGTGCCGGACCTGACCCCCACGCTGGCGGCCGCCGACGTGTTCCTGCACACGGCACGTCTCGACGCCTTCCCGCTGGTCTGCCTGCACGCCGTGCTGGCCGGGACCCCGGTCGTCGCGTTCTCCGGCGCCGGCGGCGTGCCGGAGATGCTGGGCGACGCGTTCGTGGGCGCCGAGTACCCCGACCTGGCCGGCCTGGTCGAACAGCTCGACCGGCTGCGCGACCCTCAGGTGCGGGTCCAGGTCGCGGCGGCACAGCTGGCGTACGTGGCCCCCCGCTTCACTGCCGCCTCGGCTGCTGTGGCCGTGGTGGACGCCGTGGCACGCGCCCTCGCCGGCCGGTCGGCACAGGAGACCGTCCAATGACGCGCCTGCTCGTCGTCGCCCACGAGGCCACCCGGACGGGCAGCCCGCGCGTCCTGCTCGAGCTGCTGCGGCGCACGCTCCCCGACCACGACGGAGAGGTCGCCGTCCGGCTCCTGGCCGAGGGCCCACTCGCGGACGAGCTCCGGGAGCTGGGCACGACGTCGCCGATCGGTTTCCGGCCCCAGGT
>CAJANQ010000528.1 GCA_903941145.1 uncultured Actinomycetes bacterium | reverse complement strand
GCCTCGACCATCGCCCGGGCGTCCGCAGCAGTTCGGATCCCGCCCGAGGCCTTCACGCCGCAACGACGGCCGACCGTCTGGCGCATCGTGGCCACCGCCTCGGCCGTCGCGCCGCCGGACGGGTGGAACCCCGTCGAGGTCTTGACGAGGTCCCCGCCACCGTCGACCACGGCCTCGCAGACCTCGCGCAAGGTGGGCGGCGACCAGAGCGCGGACTCCACGATCACCTTGAGCACCGTGCCAGGGACCGCGGCGCGCACCTCGGCCACGTCCATGCGGACCACGTCGAACTCCGACTCGGCGACCGCCCCCAGGTCCAGGACCATGTCGACCTCGGACGCGCCGAGCGCCACCACGGCCGCCGCGGCGTCGGCGGTGAGCCGGGCGGGCTGGGTCCCGTGGGGGAACCCGACCACCGCGCACACCGGGATCCGGCCGTCGACGAGCGACACGACGAACGAGACCATCGAGGGCTGCACGCACACCGACGCGCAACCCAGCTCGACGGCCTCGACGGCGACGGCCTCGACCTCGGCGCGGGTGGCCTCGGGCCGAAGGACGGTGTGGTCGACCATCGCGGCCAGCTCGGCACGGCTCAGAGGTGCAGGGACGGGCTCGTCGTTCACGGCCGCAGGCTACCGACCGGCAGACTGTGGCCCGTGGCCCTCACCACCCTGGCCCTCGACGGCGACGACACCCTCTGGCACAGCGAGACGCACTTCGCCGTGACCACCGAGCGCGTGCTGGACCTGGTGCGGCCGTGGGTCGACGGCGACGCGGCGACGGCGCACCTGCTCGAGGTCGAGCGGAAGAACCTGGCGGTGTTCGGGTACGGCGTGAAGGCGTTCATCCTCTCGGTCATCGAGACCGTCATCGAGGTCAGCGACGGCGAGGTCCCGGCCGGACGCATCCATGAGGTCGTGGGCTGGGCCAAGGAGCTGCTGGACCACCCGGTCGAGCTCATGGACGGCGTGGCCGAGACCTTGGACCAGCTGGCCGGGAGCTACCGGCTGCTGCTCATCACCAAGGGCGACCTGCTGCACCAGGAGTCGAAGGTGGCGCGCTCCGGCCTGGCCGACCAGTTCGACGCGGTCGAGATCGTCGCCGACAAGGACACCGCCACCTACCGGCGCATCCTGGACCGCCACGGCATCGACCCGGCCGAGTTCGTCATGGCCGGCAACTCGGTCCGCTCCGACGTGGCCCCGGTGGTCGAGCTCGGCGGGTGGGGCGTCCACGTGCCGTTCCACCTGACCTGGGCGCTCGAGGCCCACGACGGCGCGGGCCTGGCCGACCGGGTCGCGGTCGCGGACGGCTTCGCCGGCCTGCCGGCCGCCCTGGACCTGCTCGCGGCGCGGGCTGCAACCTGAGACCGAGGTGGTCATGACTCCCGGCGCAGGGATGAACGGTGTTCGGAACGTCGAATTACCTTCCAGAACCGGTTGCCCGGAGACCCACTGACGTTTACGGTTTGCCAACGCCGCAGGACGTCCGTCGTGCGGCCGGGGGCGACGGCAAGGGGGCCGATGAGCACGGGAGCGGAGGCTGCGGCTGCGCGTAGCGCTGGCCGACGGAGCATCTACCTCGATGCACTCCGCGCGGTCGCGCTGCTGCGTGTGGTGACGTACCACGCCTCCACGAAGTGGTGGATCACCGCCGCCACGGCCATGCCTCTCATGTTCTTCATCGCGGGCTCGCTCTACGCGAACTCGCTCGAGCGCCGGCCGGCGATGGCAGTCGCCAAGGACCGCTACCGCCGCATCCTGCTGCCCTACTGGACCTACGTGGCGGCCATGGTCGCCCTGTGGGCATGGCTCGGGGTGCTCGGCCAGATCACTGCGGCCAACTGGGTCGGGCTCGCCTTCCCGGTCCTGAGCCTGAGCGGCCCGAATGGGCCCGGCGCCGGCACCGCCCTGCAGCTCACGTGGATCGCCCTCTGGTACCTGCAGGTGCACCTGGTCTTCTCGCTGCTCGGCGGCGCGCTCCGCACCGGGCTGCGCAAGGCCCCCACCGCGATGTGGGCGCTCGTCGGCGCCGGGTTTGCGGGCGGCGTGGCCATCGCGAGCAACGACCTCGCCAACGCCTTCTTCTTCCTGGGCTGCTGGCTGCTCGGCTACCTCCACCACGACGGCAAGCTGCAGCCCGTCGTCACACGCCACTGGAAGTGGATCTGCGCGCTCGTCGGCGTGCCGGGCGCACTGCTGTTCTTCGGCCTGCGCCAGGAGCCCCGCGCCATCCCCATCGCCGCAGCACTGCTGGGCGCCTTCTGGCTGACGCTGGCCCTCGGCGTCCAGCCCCTGGTCGAGCCGCACCTCGGCGGTCGG
>CAJANQ010000527.1 GCA_903941145.1 uncultured Actinomycetes bacterium | reverse complement strand
GCCGGCCACTGCCACGGCCACGGCCACCAGGAGGATGCCGAGTGCGGGGAACAACCAGCTGCGTTCCGACCGCGTGAAGGACTCGCGCTCCATGGTCGGCTCTGTGTCGTACTCGGGCTGGTCGTCGTCGCTGTGGAACGAGTCCGGGAAGCGGGTCGAACCCTCGGCCGGGTAGGTCGTGGCGGCCGGGGTCTGCTGGAGCAGCGCCGCCCGGTAGTCCGCGGCGGTGTCGAAGCGTGCCGCCGGGTCACGCTCGAGGCCGCGCATGACCGGCGCCGCGATCGATGCCGGAATGTCGGCGCGCAGCCGGCGAGGGTCGGTGGGGACCGAGTGCAGGCGGGCCAGCGCGATGGCCGCGCCGGTGTCGCCTCCGAACGGCACCTTTCCCGTCAGGCACTCGTACATGACGATGCTGAGCGAGTAGAGGTCGGCCCGCCCGTCGACCGGTTCCTCGGTGAGCTGCTCCGGGGCCAGGTAGGTGGCGGTGCCGATCATGGCGCCGTCACGGGTCAGCTCGGTCTGGTCGTCGGCCTTGGCGATACCGAAGTCCGCGATCTTCACCCGGCCGTCCCGGCACAGGAGGATGTTCGAGGGCTTCACGTCGCGGTGCACGACGCCGTTGCGGTGGGCGACCTCGAGCGCGTCGAGCAGCCGGAGCGAGATGCGCAGCGTGGTGTCGGCGTCCAGCACGCCGTAGGTGTCGAGGGTCCGCCGCAGCGTCGACGCGTCGAGCAGCTCGAGCACGATCGCTTCGTACGGAGGGTCCGCGACGGTGTCGTAGACGGCGACGATGTTGGGGTGGCTGAGCTTTGCTGCGGCCACGGCCTCCTGGCGGAACCGCTTGACGAAGGCCTCGTCAGCAGCGAGGTGCGAGTGCAGGACCTTGACGGCCACCTTGCGGCCGAGGACCAGGTCGGTGCTCTCCCAGACCTGCGCCATGCCGCCGGAACCGATCACCCGCTCGAGGCGGTACCGCCCGGCCAGCACGGTCCCGGCCGGGCCGTTCGTGGCTGCCGCGCCGTCAGCTGCAGTGCCAGATGGCCTCGGATCATCCACCGTCGGTCACCGTACCGGTGTCGTCCGTCGGCGACGGTGAGGGTGTGGCCGTCGGTTCGGGCCCGTCACCGGCGGTCGGGGGGTGGCCGGTGGCCTTTGCCTCGTGGCGGTGGCGGCGCCGGGCCGAGCTGATCCACCACGCCAGGAGGAACAGGAGTGCGACGGCGCCGATGGCCGCGCCCACGCCGGAGATGGTGGAGGAACGCACCGGGATGGCGGTCGAGGCCACGTCGATCTGGCCGTCCGGGGACGTCGTCTCGATGCGGAGCAAGGACTGGCCTGGCGCCCGGGAGGTCACGTCAAGGTCGATCCGGTTGTTGCCGGGCTGCAGCGTGACGACCTGTGTGCGTCCGCCCCGGACCTCGATGCGCGGTGCCCGGATCCGGAGCCGGACCTTGGCCGGGTAGGGGAGGCCGTTCCGGAACCGCAGTGGGACGGTCGAGTTCCTGGTGGTCAGGACCACTGCCCGGCTCGGAGGGGTCTGGATGCGGCTGACCTTCTGCGCCACGTCCTGGGCGATGCTGGTGTGCAGGTCGCTCCGGCCAGGCCCCGACAGCTCGACCGAGAGCGACTGTGCGTTGAGCTGTGACCAGAGCCCCAGGTCGGGGTCGGCGTCGCCGAACATCGACCGGTAGCCGTTGAGCAGCTGCCCGGTGCCGATCGACCCCAGCACGGCGCCGCCCTGG
>CAJANQ010000526.1 GCA_903941145.1 uncultured Actinomycetes bacterium | reverse complement strand
GCCACCGAGGCCCGCCTCGAGGCGGCCGAGAAGGGCAAGGCCCAGGGCAAGTCCGTCGCCGCGGCCGCCGCAGGGGGGGCCGAGAAGGGCGGGGAGCCCGAGATCGCGACCCGGCCCGTGGTCCGTTGCCTCTCGTGGTTCGAGACCGGCAAGGACACCATGACCATCGGCACCCTGGTCGACGGCCAGTCGGTGCTGATGCTCGTCGTCGTGACGATCATCTCGCTGCTCGTCCACATCTTCTCCACGGACTACGTCGGAGGGGACCGGCGCTACACGCACTACTTCGCCTTCCTCTCGCTCTTCACCGCATCGATGCTGTTCTTCGTGCTCGGCCAGAGCACCCTCCAGCTCATCGTGGGATGGGAGCTGGTAGGCGTCTGTTCCTTTGCGCTCATCGGGCACTGGTGGGAGGAGAAACCGAACACCGACGCGGCCATGAAGGCCTTCCTGACCAACCGCGTGGGTGACGTTGGTCTCCTGGTCGGCATGACGGTGCTGTTCTTCGCCGCCGACCGCTCGTTCTCGGTGCTCGACATCAACATCCTCGCCAACGAGGGGAAGATCCGGCACGTCGTGCTGCTGGCAGCGGCGTGCTGCCTCATCACTGCCGTGATGTCCAAGTCCGGCCAGTTCATCCTGCACACCTGGCTGCCCGACGCCATGGCCGGCCCGACGCCCGTCTCGGCGCTGATCCACGCCGCCACCATGGTCGTCGCCGGCATCTACCTGGTCGCCCGTCTGTACCCGGTGTTCTTCGAGGGGCTCTCGATCGCCGGGTCCTCGGTCAACCTGTTGGCGGTGGTCGGTGCGGTCACCGCGCTGTTCGGAGCGCTCCTGGCGTTCGTCCAGAAGGACATCAAGAAGGTCCTGGCCTACTCGACGGTCTCCCAGCTGGGCTTCATGGTGACGTCGCTCGGCGTCGGTGCCTGGACCGCGGCGATGTTCCACCTCTTCACGCACGCCTTCTTCAAGGCCTGCCTCTTCCTGGGCGCCGGCTCGCTGAGCCACGCCTGCCACCACTCGTTCAACATGGTCGACGACATGGGCGGTCTGAGGAAGATCATGCCCAGGACGTTCTGGACCTACGTGATCGCGACGGGTGCGCTCGCCGGCGTGTTCCCGCTCTCCGGCTTCTGGTCGAAGGACGAGATCCTGGCCGGTACCGGTTCGTTCCCGGGCACCGAGGGCGCCAACGGCACCTACCACCTGATGCTGGTCATGCTGCTGCTCGCCGCCTTCTGCACCGCGGCCTACATGACACGGACCATCTGGTACGCGTTCTTCGGCGAGTTCCGCGGCCACGGGCACCCGCACGAGTCGGGCCCGCGCATCACTGTGCCGCTCATCATCCTGGCCACCCTCGGCGCCGTTGCCGGTCTGGCCAACCTGCCGCCCAGCCTGCAGATCGTGGACGTCCCGGGCCCCTGGGCGACCAGGTTCGAGAAGTTCGTCGAGCCGGTCGGCCTGTACTTCCCTGCCATCTCGCACGCCGGGTTCAACCTGGGCCTCGCACTGGTCTCGGTCGTCGTCGGCCTCTCCGGCATCGTGGTCTCGTACCTGTACTTCTGGAAGGGCTCGTTCCGCTGGGCACAGGGGCTGTCGGGCCGCAACAAGCTCGCCGGCACCGGCAAGCGCATCCTCGAGAACAAGTACTACTTCGACTGGCTCTACACCGACGTCATCACCGGCTTCGTGAAGGGCCCGCTCGCCAACGCCACGAACTGGTTCAACCAGCACGTCGTGGACGGTGTGGTGAACGGCGTCGGCCGTGGTGCGGTGGGCACCGGCCAGTGGGTCTACAAGAACGTCGACCAGAAGGTCGTCGACGGCACGGTGAACGGCATCGGTGCCG
>CAJANQ010000525.1 GCA_903941145.1 uncultured Actinomycetes bacterium | reverse complement strand
CGGCCGTGGTACTGCCCGACGCTGAAGCCCGAGTAGTGCGGTGCCAGGACCAGGCCGACGATCTGCTCGACGCCCTGGGCGGCGAGCTCGGCCACGCCGTCCTCGATGAAGGGCTCGGCGTGCTTCTGGCCGAGCGCCACGGTCCAGCGCCCCGGGTCGGCGGCCTCGAGGGCCTGCGCGACGGCGTCGAGCTGGGCCTGGGTGCGGGCGGCCAGCGGTGAGATGCCGCCGATGGCGTCGTAGCGGCTCTGCAGGTCGGCCAGCTGCTCGGGCTCGGGGGCCCGGCCCCGTCGGATGTGCGTGTAGTAGGGCAGCACGTCCTCGGGGGACTTGGGGGTTCCGTAGGCCATGACCAGGAGGCCGGTGCGGGGGCTCATGCGTTGGTTCCTTGTGTGTCGGTGCCGACGGGGCCCTGCGCGTGGACCGTCTCGACGACGCGCTCGAGCACGGTCGGGTCGGTCTCCGGCAGGACGCCGTGGCCCAGGTTGAAGATGTGGCCCAGCCCGCCGCCACGACGCAGGACGTCGTGGACGGCCGGCTCGGTGGCGTCCCAGCCGGTCGCCACGACCGCCGGGTCCAGGTTGCCCTGCACGCTCGTGGTGGCGGGGAGGCGGGTGCGGGCCGCGTCGAGCGGGGTCCGCCAGTCGACACCGACGACCTCGGCGCCTGCGCTGGCCATGAGCCCGAGCAGCTCGCCGGTCTGCACACCGAAGTGGATCCGGGGCACGCCCAGCTCGGCGACGCCCTCGAGCACCTTGGTGCTGGCGGGTAGGACGTAGTGCTCGTAGTCGGCGGGGGAGAGGCTCCCGGCCCACGAGTCGAACAGCTGGACCGCCGAAGCGCCGTTGGCCACCTGCGACCGGAGCGAGTCGAGCGCTAGGTCGGCTAGCCGGTCGAGCAGCTCGAACCACAGCACCGGGTCCGAGTACATGAGGGCCTTGGTCCGCACGTAGGTGCGCGACGGTTTCCCCTCGAGCAGGTAGCTGGCCACCGTGTAGGGCGCACCCGCAAAGGCGATGAGCGGCACCGGCAGCTCGGCCACCAGGTTGCGCACCGTCTGCACGACGTAGGGCGTGTCGGCCTCGGGGTCGAGCGGCCGCAGGCGGTCCAGGTCGGCGCGGCCCGAGAACGGGTGCTCCACGACCGGGCCAATGCCCGGCGCGATGTCCACACCGAAGCCGATCGCGTGGACCGGCGTCATGATGTCGGAGTAAAGAATCGCGGCGTCGACGCCGTACCTGCGCACGGGCTGGAGGGTGATCTCGGTCGCCAGGTCCGCATCCGCGATGGCCCGCAGGATGGTGCCGGTGCCGCGGATCGAGCGGTACTCGGGGAGCGAGCGGCCGGCCTGGCGCATGAACCACACCGGGGTGTGCTCGGTGGGCAGGCCGCGGCAGGCCCGCACGAATGCGGAGTTCGAGTGGTCGGGGGAACCGGTCATCAGGGTCAGTCAACCACGCCGGGCCGCAGGTCTTCCCATGCCGCCACATGTCCTCGTCGAGCAGCTGCCGTGGGAGGATCGGAAGATGCGACGCAGCATCGACGACGCCCCAGTGCCGGCCCCTGTCGCCGACGACGACCTCACCAGCGTGAGCTGGTCGGTCGGCATCTGCGACGACTACGACGACGCAGGGCTGCGGGTGCAGCTCACCGTCGAGGAGCTCGGTGCGCCGGGGACCGGGCTGGTGGCCCACCTCGACCCCGACGCGGCCCGCCGGCTGCGGCTGGCCCTCAGGTCCGCCCTCAAGGAGCTCGGCGAGGACGTCGGCGCCTGACGGGCGGCCATGCTGCGCGGGGTGGCCCCGCAGGACGCCCGGGCGTAGTCTGACGAACCCCCTGAATCGGGGTGCTGCACTGGTCGGGAGGGGCTCGGCCGGCACCCGAAGGGCGTAGTTGCAAGGATCCTGTGTCGAACCATCCCGAGCTCGAGGCTGAACAGGCCTACGTCGACCACGCGTACGAGTGCCTCGAGGCGACCCGTCGTTCCATGGCCGAGCTGCGCGACGCGTCCGAGGGCGGGGCCGGCGGCACGTTCCAGAACCGCCTCGAGCGCGACGTCGTCCACGAGCAGGTGGGTGCGTGGCTGTCGAACAAGGACTTTGGCGACCTGGCACTGGTGTTCGGCCGGATCGACACCGAGCCGGTGGTCGACGGCCCGGACCCCACGCCGGACGGCGAGCGGTTCTACATCGGCCGTGTGGCCGTCTCCGACGAGCACCACGACCCGGTGGTCGTGGACTGGCGGGCCCCGGTGGCCGAGTCCTTCTACCGGGCCACGGGCGTGAACCCCATGGGGCTGCGCAGGCGCCGCCATTTCGCCAGCCGCGGCCGCACCGTGCTGGGCATCGACGACGAGCTGTTCGGCTCGGCCACCGCGGCGCTCGACCACGGCGAGATCCAGGGCCACGGCGCCCTGATCGCGGCGCTCGAGGAGTCCCGTTCCGGGAAGCTGTCCGACATCGTCGGCACCATCCAGGCCGAGCAGGACGTGGTGATCCGCTCCGAGCTGCCCGGCATCGTGGTGGTCCAGGGCGGTCCCGGCACCGGCAAGACGGTCGTGGCGCTGCACCGGGCGGCCTACCTGCTCTACTCGCACCGGTTCCCGCTCGCCGACCAGGGCGTGCTGGTGGTCGGCCCCAACCGGGTGTTCCTGTCGTACATCGAGCAGGTGCTGCCGTCGCTCGGCGAGGCCGGTGTGGAGATCGGCGTGCTCGGGGACCTGGTGCCGCACACCCGGGTGGTCGGGATGGACACCGACGAGGTGGCCCGGGTCAAGGGCGACCCCCGGATGGTCGACGTGGTCCGCAAGGCAGTGCGCGACCGGCAGCGGCCGCTGCGCGAGACGCTACGCGTGCCCTACGGCGTGCAGTACCTGACCGTCACGCCCGAGGAGTCGGCCGAGATCGTGCGCCAGGCCCGGCAGCGGTCCCGCACGCACAACTCCGGCCGCAAGCACGTCGAGGAACTGCTCTACCTGCGGCTGCACTCGCACTGTCGCACCGACGACGACGTGCGCACCGTGCGCGACCGTTGCCGTCAGGAGCCGATGGTCCGCGAGGCGCTCGAGCGCATGTGGCCCGTCCTCACCCCGGCCGAGCTGCTCAACGACCTGTTCGGGTCCCGGGCGCTGCTCCGGCTGGCGTCCAACGGCCGCCTGCGTGACGACGAGTGGCCGCGGCTGTTCCGCCCCCGCGTGAACTTCCCCGACTCGCCGGTGTTCACCAAGCACGACGTGCCGGTGCTCGACGAGGCCCTCGAGCTGCTGGGCCCGCGCCCGCGCCACAAAGACTCCGACGGCGTCCGGACCTACGGCCACATCGTGGTGGACGAGGCCCAGGACCTCTCGCCCATGGAGCTGCGCATGCTTGACCGGCGCTCACTCAACGGGTCGATGACCATCGTCGGCGACGTCGCCCAGGCCACCGGCGCCTGGCCGCACGACACCTGGGACGACGTGCTGGAGTACCTGCCGGTGCGCCGCGAGCCCCGCCGCTTCGAGCTCACCACCGGCTACCGCCTCCCTGGCCCGATCATGGAGATGGCGTCGCGGGTGCTGCGGGTCGCTGCGCCGCAGCTCAAGCCGCCGACCTCGGTCCGCCACCTGGGCGACGAGCCGGTACTGGCCGGCACCGACGACGCCCATCTGGACCTCGAGGTCGTGGACGCCGTCCGCCGCGAGACCAAGCAGGTCGGCTCGGGCAACGTGGCCGTCGTGGTCCCGGGCTCGTTGGTCGACCGCATCGACGCGGCGCTCACCGACGCCGGGATCGACCACGGCCGGGCGACCCGTCAGGGCCTCGACCGGCAGGTCATGGTGGTCCCGGTGAGCCTGGTGAAGGGACTCGAGCTCGACTCGGTCGTGGTGGTCGAGCCGGCGCGGATCCTGACCGAGGAGTCGCGGGGCGCCCAGTCGCTCTACGTGGCGCTGACCCGGTCGACCAAGCGCCTGTCGGTGGTCTACGCGGGCGAGCTGCCCGACGTGCTCGAGGACCCCACGCCGACCCTCTTCCCCGTCTGACCAACTTCCATCTCCCGAACTCGTGACACTTTGGTCCACAGAGGGACCAGATCGTCACGAGTTCGGCGGAGCAGGGGCGCTCGAAGGAACGGCGTCAGACGGTGACGAGGATGCGTTCGGTGGCGAAGGCGCCGATGCCGACGGCCCGCCCCTCGATCTCGACCGTCGCGGTGCCGTCCGGCGAGATGCCGGTCAGCACCCCCGAGTAGCCGGGGACCAGCGAGTTCGCCTCGAGGAAGTCCAGCATCCCGGGCTCGAACTCGAGCTCCTCCGGGATACGGGTCACCGTGAACCGTGAGCCGGGGGCGATGCCACCGAGCGACACTGCGTCGGGGGCCGCGTAGGCCGCTCCGGGGATCGGGTTGCCGTGCGGGCACGTGGTGGGGTCGCCCAGCACCCGGGCGAGCGCCTCCTCGACCGGCTGGGAGATCACGTGCTCCCACTTGCCGGCCTCGTCGTGGGCGTCGGACCAGGACAGACCGAGCATGTCGGTCAGGAACCGCTCGGCCAGCCGGTGGCGACGCACGACGGCCTCGGCGAGCGACACGCCGGTGGGGGTGAGTGTGATGGTGTCGCCGATCACGATGAGCCCCTCGGCCTCCATGCGACGGATCATCTCCGACACAGCGGGCCGGCTGACGCCGAGCCGTTCCGCGATCCGGATGCGGATCACGTCGATGTCGTCCTCGTGGAGCTCCCAGATCGCCTCGCAGTACTCCTCGAAGGCGGGGTGGTACTCCCGTGACCGGTCGGTGCTCACGGAGCGGAGTGTACGACGTTGTCCGCCCGTTCTCCGAGGGAACTAGTTTCGGCGCGGGTACCAGCAGGGACTCGAGGGGGACTCGCATGACTGACCGCAACCGTCGTTTCGAGGACAAGGTCGTCTTCATCTCGGGCGTGGCCCGGGGCCAGGGCCGCTCCCACGCCGTCGCCTTTGCCAAGGAGGGCGCCCGGATCATCGGGTTCGACGCCTGCACCGACCTGCCGAACACGCCCTACCCGCTGGCCACCCCGGACGACCTGGCCGAGACCGTGAGGCTGGTCGAACAGGTGGGCGGTGCGATGCACGCGGTACAGGCCGACGTGCGCGACCTGAACGCCGTGCGAGAGGTCCTCAAGGGCGGTCTGGACAAGTACGGCCGCCTCGACGTGATCCTGGCCAACGCCGGCACCTACTCGCCCGGCCCTACCCAGTGGCTCAGCTCGGAGTCCTGGCAGGAGACCATCGACATCAACCTGACCGGCGTGTTCAACACGGTCCGTGCCGGCGTGAACCGCATGGTCGAGTTCGGCAACGGCGGGTCGATCGTCATCACGTCCTCGACCGCCGGCATCCGCGGTTTCTACGGCGCCCCGGCGTACAGCGCCGCCAAGCACGGCGTCGTGGGCTTTGCCCGCGCGCTCGCCAACGAGATGGCGCCGGTCAACATCCGCGTCAACACCGTGCACCCGACCTCGGTCAACACGCCGATGATCAACAACGACGTGTTCCCCCGGCTGGTGCGCATGGACCTGGAGAACCCCACGTTCGACGACGCCGGGGAGTTCCTCGAGACCATGCAGACCATGCCGATCCCGTGGATCGAGGCGGCCGACATCTCGAACGCCATCCTCTGGCTCTGCTCCGACGACGCCCGCTACGTCACCGGCGTGCAGCTGCCCGTCGACGGCGGCGCCATGCAGAAGTCGTCCTGACCGGTCCCGGTCAGCTAGTTCCGTACCGACCCGCCCCACCGACCCGACCCACAGGAGACCACCATGCCGACCGTCCAGCACATGCGTGACGTCGTGAACCAGTACACCGCCGCCCACAGCGCGGGCGACGTCGACGCCGTCGCGGCGCTGTTCGCCGCCGATGCCGTCGTGGCCGACCCGGTCGACGCCCCCGAGCACGTCGGCCGCGAGGCCGTCCGGGCGTTCTTTGCGGGGACGCACGAGATGTTCGACTCGATGGAGCTGCAGGCCACCGGCGCCATCCGGGCCGTGGGGAACTGGGCCGCCGTGCCGCTCAAGGCTGTGACGACCATGGGCGAGATGAAGGTCCAGGTCGAGATCATCGACGTGTTCACCTTCGACGAGG
>CAJANQ010000524.1 GCA_903941145.1 uncultured Actinomycetes bacterium | reverse complement strand
TCGAGCCCGAGGCAGGCCGGCTCGCCGGCGGTGACGTTGGCATGGGCCGCCTGGCCGACCCGTCCACGAT
Organism: uncultured Actinomycetes bacterium; assembly: GCA_903941145.1. Classification (GTDB taxonomy): domain Bacteria; phylum Actinomycetota; class Acidimicrobiia; order Acidimicrobiales; family Microtrichaceae; genus CAJANQ01. The sequence continues at coordinate 3,798 of CAJANQ010000524.1, read as the reverse complement.
CGTCGACGCGGCCCGTGCGGTGCTGCTCGGTGAGGACCTGGACCTCAAGGGCCTCACCTTGCTGGTGACTGCCGGCGGAACCCGCGAGCCCATCGACCCCGTCCGCTTCATCGGCAACCGGTCCTCGGGCAAGCAGGGCCACGCCCTGGCCGAGGTGGCACGCCGTCGCGGCGCCAAGGTGGTGCTGGTCACCACGGCCGCGCTGGCGTCGTCCCCCGGGATCGAACGGGTCCAGGTCGAGACGGCCGCCCAGATGCTCGGCGCCGTCGAGGCGCACGCCGCAGCTGCCGACGTGGTGGTCATGGCCGCCGCCGTCGCGGACTTCACGCCGGTGACCGTGGCCGACCGCAAGCTCAAGAAGCGTGACGGCACGCCCTCGGTGGAGCTGCAGCCGACCGTCGACATCCTGGCCGGACTGGGCGCGGCCCGGCGGCCTGGGCAGACGCTCGTAGGGTTCGCTGCCGAGACCACCGACGTGGAGTCGAACGCCGCCGAGAAGCTCGCCAAGAAGGGCGTGGACCTGCTCGTCGCCAACGACGTCTCGGCCCCCGGCGTGGGCTTCGAGCACGACACGAACGCCGTGGTGGTCCTCCGGGCCGACGGGACGCGGCAGAATGTCGCACTGACCGACAAGTATGCGGTCGCCGGAGCGGTGCTGGACGCCGTGCTGGCCGTGCGCCCCGGCGCCTGAACAGATCTCCACCCACCCCCACGAAGGGAACCCCAAAGATGAGCAACTGGACCTTCACGTCCGAGTCGGTGACCGAGGGTCACCCGGACAAGATGGCCGACCAGATCTCCGACTCGATCCTGGACGCGCTCCTGGCCGCCGACCCGAACTCCCGGGTGGCCTGCGAGACCATGGTCACCACCGGCCTCTGCATCGTCGCCGGCGAGATCACCACCAACGCCTACGTCGACATCCCGTCGATCGCCCGCGAGACGATCAAGAAGATCGGCTACGACCGCGAGAGCTTCGGCTACGACGGTGCCACCTGTGGCGTCATGGTCGCCCTCGACGAGCAGTCGGTCGACATCGCGCAGGGCGTGGACGACTCCGAAGAGGTCCGTTCCGGCACCTCTGGCGAGGACGACGCCCTCGACAAGCAGGGCGCCGGCGACCAGGGAATGATGTTCGGCTACGCGTGCGACGAGACCGACGTGCTCATGCCGCTGCCCATCCACCTGGCCCACCGCATGGCGGAGCGCCTCGCCGAGGTGCGCCGCTCCGGCGCAGTGCCGTACCTGCGCCCCGACGGCAAGACCCAGGTCACCTTCGAGTACGAGAACGGCCTGCCGGTCCGGCTCAAGACCGTCCTCATCTCGACCCAGCACAACGACGGCATCGACCGCGACTCCGACATCCGCCCCGACCTGATCGAGCACGTGATCCGTCCCGTCGTCCCCGAGGCCTTCGCCAACGACGACTACGAGGTCTTCGTCAACCCGACCGGCCGGTTCGTCATCGGTGGTCCCGTGGGCGACTGCGGCCTCACCGGCCGCAAGATCATCGTCGACACCTATGGCGGCGCCGCCCGCCACGGTGGCGGTGCGTTCTCGGGCAAGGACCCGTCCAAGGTCGACCGCTCGGCCGCCTACGCCGCCCGCTGGGTCGCCAAGAACGTCGTCGCCTCGGGTGCCGCCACCCGCTGCGAGGTCCAGGTGGCCTACGCCATCGGCATGGCCCACCCCGTCTCGGTCCTCGTCGACACCTTCGGCACCTCGACGGTCGACCCGGCCAAGGTCACCGAGGCCGTGAAGCAGGTCTTCGACCTGCGTCCGGGCGCCATCGTGCGCGACCTCGACCTGCGCAAGCCGATGTACGCCCAGACCGCCGCCTACGGCCACTTCGGCCGCACCGGTGACGGCTTCACCTGGGAGAACACCGACCGCGTCGACGCGCTCAAGTCGGCGCTGGGTCTCTGAGCCTGTCGTCCTGACCGGCAGACGGCGTCGTCCGTGAGCGGCGCTGCGCCTCTGCCGGGACTCGAACTTCCCGACGACCCGCCCACCCCCGCACCCCGCGGGGAGGGGCGGGTCGTCCGCGTCCTGCCCGACGTGCCGGCGGTCGACCGGCCGTTCGACTACCTGCTGCCGCCCCGGATGGATTCCGGGGTGCGGGTCGGCACCATGGTGCGCGTGCCGTTCCACCATCGGCGTGTCGCCGGGTGGGTCATGGAGGTCGACGTCGAGCCGCCCGACGGTGTCGCGCTGCTCGAGGTCACCAAGGTGGTCGGCGAGGGTCCAGACCCTTCGGTGGTCGACTTCTGCCGCTGGGCGGCATGGCGCTGGGCCGGTCGCCTGACCGTGATGCTGCGGCTCGCCTCGCCCGACCATGTCGTCAAGAAGTCCCCGCCGGTCCGTGTCCGTCCCGCGCCCACCGATCGGGCCGACGAGCTGGCCGCGGAGCTGCTGGCCCAGGGTCCCGGCACCCGGGCCCTGCAGGTCTCGCCGACGGCCGACCCCCTCGGCATCGCGCTCGCGGCGGCGTCCACCGGCCAGGCGCTCGTGGTCGTACCGGGAGTTGTCGCTGGCGGCACGCTTGCCCGGCGGTTGCGCCGGGCCGGCGCCAACGTCGCCGAGTGGCCCGACGGCTGGGCTGCCGCCGCCGGTGGCGCGACCGTGGTCGGTGGCAGGGCCGCAGTCTTCGCACCGCTGCCCGAGCTCTCTGCCGTCGTGGTCCTCGACGAGCACGAGGAGACCCTCCAGTCCGAGCAGACGCCGTCCTGGCACGCACGCGAGGCCGCCGTGGAACGAGCGCGGCGCGCCGGGGTCCCGTGCCTGCTGGTGTCGCCGTGCCCGACCGTGGACGCGCTCGCCGCCGCTGGCGGGGGAGTGCCAGTGCCGCCCGTGCGTGGCGGCCGTGCCTTCGAGCGGTCGGGCTGGGCGCTGCTCAAGGTCGTGGACCGTCGCGGTGAGGACACCGGTCGCGCCGGACTCTTCTCCGAGGCCTTCGTCGCCGCAGCCCGCTCGGCGCTCGAGGCCGACGAGCGGGTCGTCGTGGTGCTCAACCGCACCGGACGCGCCCGGCTCCTGGCGTGCCGCTCGTGCGGCGCCCTGGCCACGTGCGACACGTGCGACTCGGTCGTCCGGTCCGAGACCGCGGGCACGCTCGAATGCTCCCGTTGCCACTCCGTCCGCCCGGCCGTGTGCCGGGACTGCGGCAGCACGGCCCTGTCGCTGCTCAAGCTGGGGGTCGACCGTGCCGCCGAGGAGCTCGAGGCCCTCCTGCGCCGACCCGTCACCACCCTCACCGGCAAGGCGGCAGGCCGCGGCGCTGGGGACCGCGCCGAGCCCGGCCAGGTCGTCATCGGCACCGTCGCTGCGCTCCACCAGGTGCCGGCCGCCGGGCTCGTGGCCTTCGCCGACCTCGACGGCGACCTGTTCGTCCCGGCCTACCGGGCGGCGGAGTCCGCACTCGCCATGCTGGTCCGGGCGTCGCGCCTGGTGGGCGGCCGCGCCCGCGGCGGCGCGGTGCTGGTCCAGACCCGTCACCCGGAGCACGAGGTCGTCGTTGCCGCACTCGGCGCCGACCCCTCGGTGGTGAGCGACGCCGAGTGGCGACGTCGAGAACTCCTGGGCTTCCCGCCGGCGGCCACCATCGCCGTGGTCGGCCGGGCCGGGGCGCCCGAGTTCGTCGGCCACCTGGGTCGGCCAGAGGGCGTGCAGCTCCAGGGGCCTGCCGACGGGCAGTGGCTCCTGCGGGCCGACACCCAGGCCGACCTGCTCGACGCCCTCGCAGCCGCCGAACGGCCCGCGGCCGACCTGCGCCTGTGGGTGGACCCAGTTCGGGCCCGC
>CAJANQ010000523.1 GCA_903941145.1 uncultured Actinomycetes bacterium | reverse complement strand
TGGTCCCTCTGTGGACCACACCGTCACGAGAACCGGGAAGTAGGGCCGGGTGACCAGTGCCGCGGACAACTGAACGTGGTTCACTGGTACCCTTGCGTGGTCGCACCACCACTCTGCGACACCGAACGTTGCTCATGGCTCCTTCCGACCAGTCCTCCACCGACCCCACCGACGACACCGAAGGTCTGGGCCGACGCGCGCGTAACCGGGTAGCCCGCCACGACGAGCTCCTCGCCGCCGCCACCGACATCGTCGCCGAGAAGGGCATCGACGGCCTGACCATGCAGGATCTGGCCCAGCGGGTCGACTGCGCCGTCGGCACGATCTACACCTACTTCGACTCCAAGTCGGCGCTGCTCGCCGGCCTGCAGGTCAACGCCATCCAGCAGCTCCTGTCGACCTACCACGAACAAGTCGTGGTCTGGGAGCAGTACCTGTCCGACGACAACACGGACGGTCGCACCGCCGCACTCGCCCGGGTGCTGGCGTTCGCGCGCCTGTTCGTGGCGTTCCCCCTGGTCCACCCCCGCGAGTTCGAGCTGCTGCAGCGCATCATCTCCACCCCCGAGCAGCTGATCGACACCACCGACGGCCACGCCGTGCAGTTCGCCTCGATGGCGCTCATGAACAACGCCCGCAACCTGATCGACGACGCCGTTGCGGCGGGCGCGCTCACGGCGGGGCGGCCCGGCACCGGTGCCGCCGACGACTCGGTGAGCCGCACGCTCCGCATGGCGGGCGCACTCAACGGCGGGCTGCTCGTCTCCAACGTGGCCTCCAACCCGGACCTGGTCGACATCGACACGTTCAACGGTCAGCGCCTGGCCCGCGTCCTGTCGGAGGACCTGATGATGGGCTGGGGCGCACACCCCGAGACGCTGGACGAGGCCGTCAAGCTGCTCGACCGCATGGAGCGCGACGGCGCCCTGCTCCCCGAGCCGGCGGTGGCCGGCACCGACTCCTGACATGCAGCTCGGCGACGTCGGCAACCCGGCCGCCGCGGCCAACGGCAAGCCCCTCGACGGGGTGCGCATCCTGGCCGCCGAGCAGATGCAGGCCCTCCCCTTTGCGACCCAGCTGCTGGCGCGCCTCGGCGCCGAGGTGGTCCGGGTCGAGCACCCGGTGCACGGCGACTCCGGTCGGGGCGCACTCCCCGCGGTGGACGACCCCGAGGGCCGGCGCCTCGGCGCGACGTTCCTGCGCAACAACCTCAACAAGCGTTCGGTCGGCATCGACCTGAAGCACCCCAAGGGCCGCGAGCTCTTCATCGAGCTGGCCGGCCACTTCGACGTCGTCGGCGAGAACTTCAAGGCTGGCACCATGGACCGCCTGGGCCTGGGCTACGACGTGCTCTCCGCCGCACATCCCGGACTCATCTACGTGTCGGTCTCGGGGTTCGGGAACCTGGGCGACTCCCCGTACCGCGACTGGCCCGCCTACGCGATGGTGCCCGAGGCCATGTCCGGCCTCTACGAGTACGCCCGCCAGGGCGACGAGCCGCCCCGGGTGGTGCCCGCCGGCGCCCTCGGCGACATCTCGTCCGGCCTGTTCGCAGTGATCGGCGTGATGGCCGCGCTGCGTCAGCGGGACCGCACTGGCAAGGGCCAGGTCGTCGACATCGCCATGCTCGACGCCATGCTCGCCATGGCCGACGTGGTCACCAACTTCTGGTCCCTCGGCAAGCGCGGCAACGAGCTCGAGGTCCTGATGAACAGCTTCCAGGCCGCCGACGGCTGGTTCGCCATGCAGGTCGCCCGCGAGCACCAGTTCGAAGCCCTGGCGGAGCTGGTCGGGCACCCGGAGTGGAAGGACGACCCTCGGTTCTCGACCCGCAAGGGCTGGGCCGACCACTGCGAGGACGTCGTGCGCCCGGCCGTCACTGCCTGGGCCGCCGACAAGACCCGCATCGAGGTCTGCGACGCGCTCGGGGGCGCCAACATCCCGTCGGGGCCGTGCTTCACGGCACCCGAGGTCATCGAGGACCCGCACGTCCAGATGCGCAACATGCTGGTCGAGATGCCCCGCCCGAGCGGCGACGGCGACCCGGTGCTCATCCCCGGCAACCCGGTGAAGCTCTCCGACGTGGCCGAGGGCCCCGAGACGCGGGTGCCGTACGTGGGCGAGCACACCGACGAGGTCCTCGCCGCAGAGCTCGGCCTGGACGACGACGCCCTCGCCGCACTGCGCGACGAGGGCGTCATCAACTAGTTCGTCCCGGCAGCCGCCGGGGCCGGTTCAGGCGGCCGGCGTGTCGAGCACGGCCTGCGCCACGAGCTCCTCGAGGCGGGCGGTGTCGTTCCACGACAGCTGGAGGGCCTTGGCCCGCCGGAAGAACAGCTGGATGTCGTAGTCGAGGGTGAAGCCCACGCCGCCGAACAGCTGCTGCGCCATCGCGGTGGTGTCGCGGTAGGTGTTGCAGGCGAACAGCTTGGCCATCGGGGCCAGACGGTCGACCGGACGGGCCGCCGAGTGGGCCCATGCTGCCTCGTAGGTCAGCAGGCGGGCGCCGTCGACGGCGGTCTTGGCGTCGGCCATGTAGTGCGAGAGCGCCTGGAACGAGCCGAGCGGCTTGTCGAACTGCACGCGCTCCTTGGAGTACTCGACAGTCATGTCGAGCGCCTGGGTGCAGCCGCCCACGGCCTGCGCCGCCAGGAGGATGTTGGCCTCGAACATCACGCGGGTCCACGTGTTCCAGCCGGTGCCCGCAGCGCCGAGCCGGTCGGCCTCGGTGACCTTCACCCCGTCGAGGTCGACGCGGTACTGGTTGTCCGACGAGATGGTCATGCGCTGGGACAGCGTGACGCCGGCCGCGGTCGGGTCGACCAGGAACAGGTCGACGTCGCGCTCGCCGTCACCGGTGCGGGCCAGCACGATCAGGCGGGCTGCCGAGCTGGCGTACTGCACGAGCTGCTTGGTGCCCGAGATGGTGAACCCGTCGCCCTCGGCCACGGCGCGCACCTGCACGCCCTTGGGGCCGTAGGAGTTGTCGGGCTCGACCCAGGCGGCGGTGAGGATGGCCTCGCCCTTGGCGATCTGGGGCAGCCACTCCGACTTCTGGGCGTCGGAGCCGGCACGCACCAGCGCACCGCCGGCGATGACGCAGCTCACGAGGTGCGGGGTGGCGGCGAGCGCACGGCCGAACTCCTCGTAGACCACTGCGCCCTCGACCATCGACTGGCCCGAGCCGCCGTACTCCTCGGGGAGGAGCAGGCCGAGCAGGTCGAGCTCGGCGAGCTGCTGCCACAGCTCGGGCGAGTAGCCCGCCGGGTCGTCCTCGAGCTCGCGCACCTTGGCGAACGACGACGCCTCGCTGAGCAGGCCCGCGACCATCTCGCGGAGCATGTCCTGCTCTTCGTTGAAGTCCAGGTCCAGCATGTGGGTTCCTCTTTCTTGAGATCTGTGTTCAGTGCGAACAGGTCAGGGGACCCAGCGGTCGCCCCGCCGGGCCCAGGGGTTGTCGTCGGCCGAGGACGGCACGGCGACACGGACGGAGCAGGACGAGCAGGTGCGCTCCCCCACGGTGAGGGTGACCTCGACGCCGACCCAGCCGCAGCCGGCGTCGTCGGTGGTCACCTCGGTGACCTCGCCCGAGAACACCATCGTGTCGCCCGGGAAGATCGAGTCCTTCATGCGGAACTTCATGCGCCCGACCCGGCCGAGGGGGCCGGTCCAGTCGGTGAGGTACCGCTCGAACCACGCCGCCTGGTTGGGCGTGTTCAAGAAGATGTCGGCCACGCCGTTGCGCTCGGTGGCGAACTTGTAGTCGTGGTGCATGGGCCGCCAGTCGCGGCTGGCCAGTGCACCGAGGACGACCGTGGTCGGCGTGACCTCGACGGACAGCTCGGGCAGGCGGTCGCCCACCGTCACGGCGTCAAGCAGGAGCGGGGTCGGGACGTTCATGCGGCACCACCCTCGGCGGCGGCGCGGCGGTACCCGAAGCCGGTGTACGACTCGACGCCGACCAGGTCGCCGTCCTGGTTCTTGTACTCGATGTCGATCACCCAGAACCGGCCCGAGCCGAGCTTGGTGGTCTTGGGGCCGCTCACCGAGCGCAGCACCTGGGCGTGGCTGATCACGTCGCCCGGACGCACCGGGTCGCCGAAGATGAGCGTGTTGTCCGTCATGACGGCCTCGGGCAGGTCGAACCGGGCCTTGAGGTCGAAGTGGACCTGCAGCGCGACCTGTTCGCCCTCGGCGCCCGGCTCCCAGTAGTGGGGGCGCATCCACAGCGACAGCGTGGTGGGCAGGGCGGTCATGCCGCCGGTGACCTGCTCGGCCACGGCGTCGTCCCAGTAGAGCGGGTTGCCGTTCTGCGTCGCCGCCAGCGTGTTGTAGGTGTACCCGCGCTCGACGGGGAACGTGGCCGTGACGGGGTACTGCGAGACCCCGATCAGCGCCGCGAGGTCCTCGGGAAGCTCGGTGCTCTCGTCGCTCATGCGACTGCTCCTTCGTCGACGAGTGCCTGCACCGCTGCGGGGTCGAGCCCGGCGGCGACCAGCAGGTCACAGGTGTCGGTCAGCTGCCCGTCGCGCACCCGGTAGGCGCCGGCGGGCGGGGTGGTCCCAGCCCAGACCGGGGCGGCCTGGCGGAAGGGACCGTCGGTGTCGGACACGGCCTCGGCCACCAGCCCACGCGCCGCGTACTGCTCGTCGGACACGGCCTCGGCCACCGTGTTGACCGGGGCGACGCACGTGTCGGCCGGGCCCAGCAGGGCGACCCACTCGTCACGGGTCTTCATGGCGAGCGCTGCGGCTACGTCGGCCCGGACCTGGTCCTGC
>CAJANQ010000522.1 GCA_903941145.1 uncultured Actinomycetes bacterium | reverse complement strand
TGGTCCTGCCCGTGCTGCCGTTCCTGGCCCGGAAGTACGACGCCAGCCCGTTCCAGATCACGGCCCTCGTCGCCTCATACGCGCTGGCGCAGTTCATCCTGTCGCCGTTCCTGGGCGGGCTCTCCGACCGTGTCGGTCGGAAGCCGATCCTGGTCGTGGCCCTCTTCGGCTCGGCGCTCGGCAGTCTGATCGTCGGGCTGGCCGGGGCGCTGCCCCTGCTGTTCCTCGGACGCATCGTCGACGGCGCCTCCGGCACGGCCCTGGTCGCTGCCCAGACGGCGATCACCGACATGGTCCCTCCCAAGGACCGCGCCCGGTACCTGGGCCTCATGGGTTCGGCGTTCGCCGTGGGGTTCATCATCGGACCGGCACTCAGCGGCGTCGCGTCCCTCGTCGACCCCCGGTTGCCGTTCTTCATCGCCGCAGGGCTCGCCCTGGTCAACGCACTCGCAGCGATCGTGCGGCTGCCGGAGACGCACCCGCCCGGCACGCACGCCGAGACGGCGACCACTTCAGGACGCGGGTTCCGTTCCGTGCTGCGCGGCGCCAAGGACGTGACGCCCGCCGCGTGGTTCTACATCTGTGCGTTCGCTGCGTGCCTGTTCGCCTTCTCGGCCGTCGAGGGCGGCACGTTCACCCTGCTCACCGCCGACCGGTTCGGGTTCACGTCGTCGGACGTCGCGTGGGTCTTCGTGATGGTGGGCGTGATCCTGGCGCTGGTCCAGGTCCTGCTCGTCGGCCCGGCCAACGAACGGTTCGGCATCCGCGGCACGGCCGTGCTGGCGATGGTGCTGAACGTCGTCGGGTTCGTCCTCACCGCACTGTCGCGGAACGTCGCGATGCTGCTCGCCGGGTCGGCCTTCAACGCGACCGGCCAGGGACTGCTGCGCCCCACCTCGACCGCAGCCATCTCCAACGCCGTCCCGCCGCAGTCCCGCGGCGCCGCCATCGGAGTGCTCACCAGCGCGCAGGGGGCCATGCGGATCTCCGGGCCGCTGGCAGCGGGCGCGCTGTTCCAGACCGTCGGCGACTATGCACCGTTCGTCGTCGGGGCCGGCATCTCCACGGTCTCCGCGGTCGTCACCGCGGGCGCTGGCGCCAAGTACGACGACGACGTCGCCCAGCAACATGGGGTGCCGACCGTCGCCCCCGACCCTGAAGCCCACTGACCTCTCTCGGGTCGGAATTCTTCAAGGTCGGGGGGTCCCCTCCACCTTGAAGCGGGGCGACCAGCACGAGGTCGGATTTCTTCAAGGTCAGGGGGTCAGGGAGGTCGGCGGACCGGGTCAGTCACGGAGGCCCGGGAGTGCGGCGATGACCTCGAGCACCTCGGGGTTCGCCAGCGCAGTGGTGTTGCGCACCTCGCGGCCGTTCACCACGTCCGTCACCGCCAGCTCGGCCAGCTTGCCGGACCGGGTGCGTGGCAGGTCGTCCACCTCGAGCACCACCGCCGGCACGGGCCGCGGGGTGCAGCCGGTCCGGATCCGGCTGCGGATCTCGGCGACCAGCTCGTCGGTCAGCCCGCCCGGCTCGGCGCACCGCACCAGCAGGACGATGCGCGTGTCGCCGTCGTGCTCCTGGCCGAACACCAGCGACTCGACCACGCCCGGCACGTGCTCGACCTGCCGGTAGATCTCGGCGGTGCCGATCCGCACGCCGCCCGGGTTGAGCGTCGTGTCGGAGCGGCCGTGGATCACCATGCCGCCGTGGGTGGTCCAGCTCGCGAAGTCGCCGTGCGCCCACACCGACCCGGTCGGCTCGAACCGCTCGAAGTACGCAGCCCGGTACTTGGGCCCGACCCCTCCGTCGACCTCGCTGCCGGCCGAACCGGGGACGGAACTGGACCGCCCGTCGCCACCAGGAGCCAGATTTCGGTGGGAGGAGGGGGTGGGGTCGTCGCCCCAGAACCGCAGGGGCATCGAGGGGAACACCTGCGTGCACACCAGCTCGCCGCGCTCGTCGACGGGGGCCGGGGCGCCCTGCTCGGTCCAGACGTCGACGGCCATGCCGATGGCGGGGCCCTGCAGCTCGCCGGGCCACACGGCCCGGGTCGGGTCGCCGCCGACGAAGCAGCCGCACAG
>CAJANQ010000521.1 GCA_903941145.1 uncultured Actinomycetes bacterium | reverse complement strand
GTGACCGACCTGACGCTCGTCGCCCACGCCGCCGACCCGCTCGGCCTCGTGGACCGTCCCGGACCACGGTTCGACGACCCGGCGCTGAACGGTTCGACCACCCGCCCCCACCGGCACCACGGTCACTCGCCGGCCACCTGCGGGTCGGCGGTGAGCGCCGCCGACCTGTCCGAGGCGACGGTCCGCACACTTTGTTGCGACCCGGTGATCCGTACCGTGGTCCTTGACTCGCTCGACAACCCTGTGGACCTGGGCCGCTCCACCCGCCTCGTCCCCAAGGCGCTCCGGCGTGCGCTCGAGGTCCGCGACGGCGGGTGTGTGTTCCCCGGCTGTGACGCACCGTCAGCCTGGTGCGACTCCCACCACGTGGTCCACTGGGCTGACGGCGGCCCGACCTCGGCCGAAAATCTGGCGTCGCTGTGCCGTCACCACCACGGGGTCACCCACCGCAAGGGCTGGACGATGACCGTCGACCCGCACCACGAACAACGGTTCTGTTGGACCCGTCCCGACGGCACCGTCCTGCGGTCCCAACGAGCCGGCGACCACGAGGTCAGCCGGGCTGGACCGCTGCTGAACTGAGCGCGTTCAGTTCGAGGGGGAGTCAGCCACAGCAGGTTCGGGCGCGTCGTCGCCCGCGCCCGCGCCCGTGCGCGTGGCCGTTGCCTTGGCCTTGGCGACCACCGGCCCGACCTTCTCCCACCAACCGGGCCGCACGCCGTCGGACGCGAACCGCTCGCGCTGTTCGAGCAGCACGCCGGTGATGCCGGAGGACCGCACTACCGAGACGTCGGCGACGGCCTCGCACCCGAGGTCCTTCTTGTGGCCGCGGGGGCCGCGCAGGTAGTCGAACGTGGTCAGGCCCTGGGTCTCGGCCCACTCCATGGCGACCGTCCCCATGGTGATGCCCAGGCTGAACCGGGCGTAGTCGGGGTCCCATCCGGTCTTGTAGACGCTGAACGTGTCGCCGGCCACGATGCCGAGCATCCCGGCCACCACCCGGTCGCCGTGCTCGAGCAGCAGGATCCACGGCACGTCGGGGGCCCGGCACTCGTCGGCCAGGTCGCGCAGGAACTGCATGCGGGTGTCGCTCATGCGGCCCTCGCCGCCCTGGGCGTTCCAACGGCCCTCATGGACGCGGCGCAGCTGGTCAAGGGCGGCAGGGAAGTCCGGACCGGCGGGCACCCAGCGCGAGGTGATGCCCTCCTCCTCCATCTGACGATGACGGCGTCGGACGTTCTTGCCCATCTTCTTGGACCAGGCGTCGGAGAACTGGCCGTCCGGTGCGCGCACCACGGCCGGGCACTCGGTCAGGCGGGTCACGGTGCCGCCCACTGCGTCCTGGGCCAGCTGCGCCCAACGGGGCGACAGGTTCTCCAAATAGAGGGTGGCGCCGTTCGTCTGGTCGACCGCGGCGCGGAACAGCGCACGGGCGACGTCGTCGTCGACCGCGACCGGTCCGTTGTGGTCGGCAGAGCCGGTGCCGGCACCGGCGATCGACAGGTAGGGGACCTTGACGGGGACGCGGGCCTGCAGCCGTCGTGAGGTCCGGGCCAGGGCCAGCACGCCGACCAGGGCACCGCCGGTGTCACGGGCGACGAGCAGCTCGGGCTGCGCGTCGGGCACCAGGTAGCGCTGCCAGACGACCAGCCAGCCAGGACGGCTGAACACGGGTGCGCCGGTCTGGTGGGCGAGCGTCTCCCACTCGTCACGCAGCTCGGACACGGCCGCCATGCCGCGGCGCACCTCGACCGTGGTGCCGTGGATGCTGGTGTCGCCCCGTCCAGTCACCTGTTCAGGCTATCGGCGCGCCTTGTTGATCGGACCGTGGTGGACCGGGTGGAACTGCCCGGTGGTCCGGGCTCGTCAGGCCGTGCGGCGGAACCAGACGAGCGTGCCCGACGGCGGCACGAACTGACGCTTCAGGGCGCCGAGCGCGCTCCGCAGGTCACGGCTCCCGGCCAGGTCGACCCCGACGGGGAACTGGAACGGCTCGAGCCCGGCGGCCACGCCGACGGCGACGAGCGACCCGTGGTCGAAACAGTTCACGTGCTCGAGCGGTGCCACGGCGTTGAGCGACCGGGGAGCCCCCTTGGGTGCCGACCAGTCGGGGTCGGCGAGGAGGGCCCGCACACCGGCACCGTTGGGCACGCAGACTCGGACGAGCCCGTCGGGCCGGACTGCCGAGGCGACGCGACCCATGACCTCGAGCGGCTCCAGGACGTGCTCGAGCACCTGCTCCAGGTTCACCAGGTCGAACGCCGAGCCGGGCAGGTCGTCGCGGTCCACGGTGGCGTGGCCGGTCGACTCGAGCCGCGCCCGTGCCCCGGGGTCGATCTCGGCGCCGGTGGTGCGGCAGCCGAACTCCGCAGCGACGTCGAGCCAGAGCCCGGTGCCGGCGCCGTAGTCGAGGACGTCGACCTGTGCGGCCGGTCGGCCCGCCCGCCGCACGGTGCGGCGCAGGTCGAGCTG
>CAJANQ010000520.1 GCA_903941145.1 uncultured Actinomycetes bacterium | reverse complement strand
GGCTCGTCCTCGGTCACGACCGCCCGGCCGGCGACGGTGCGGGTACCGCGGAGCTGCTCGACCACCGGGCCGGCGGGCACCTCGAGCCGCACGCTCCCGTTGCTGGTCCGGTGGGCGCCGAACCGGCGGGCCAGCTGGTCGAACAGGTCGCCGAGGGCCTCGGCGAGCGGCTGGTCGGGCCGGTCCCGCAGACGTTCGAGCGCCCGTACGACGACGAGTGCCGTGGCGATGCCGTCCTTGTCGGTGGTCCCCGGGCCGACGGCGTACCCGAGCGCTTCCTCGTAGGCCAGGAGCTGGACCGAGCCGGGCCGGTCGAACGTCGCCCGGCAGAGCCACTTGAACCCGGTCGGCGTGACCACGGCCTCGACGCCGGCGTCGGCCGCCATGGCCGGGACCAGCCGCGACGACACGAGCGTCGTGGCCACGAGCGCGCCGTCGACGTCCCGGCCGGTCCGGAGCACCTCGTGGGCCAGCACGGCGCCGACCTCGTCGCCGGTGAGCGTCCAGAACGTGCCGTCGCTGCGGCGGACCGCGACGGCGACCCGGTCGGCATCGGGGTCGTTAGCCAGCGCGACCTCTGCGCCGCGCTGCCCGGCCAGCTGCAGGACCAGGTCCATGACGTGCGGCTCCTCCGGGTTCGGGAAGGGCACGGTCGGGAAGTCGGGGTCCGGAGCGAGCTGCTCGGCGACAGCGACGTGGTCGACCCCGGCCTCGGTCAGCACGCGGCCGAGCAGGGAGCCGCCGACCCCGTGCAGGGCGGTGGTCGCGACGAACGGCGTGGACCCGGTGCCCGGACCGGCGAGCTCGAGCGCGTCGCGCACGAACGCCCCGGCGACAGGGTGGTCCCCGTCGGCCCCGCCCAGGTGCTCGACCGACCCCGGTTCCGCCGCCCGCTGCACGAGCTCCTCGCCGTCGGCGACCCGGGCCACCGCGGCCGCGACCTGCGCGTCGGCAGGGGCCGAGAGCAGCACGCCATCGGGCCCGTAGACCTTGAGGCCGTTGTCGGTGGCCGGGTTGTGGCTGGCCGTCACGACCACGCCCGCCCCAGCGCCGAGCTGCGACACGGCCCGGGCGACGAGCGGCGTGGGGACCGCGGCGTCGAACACCAGGACGTCGATCCCGGCCCGGACGAGACGGTCGGCGACCACGTGCGCGAACTCGTACGACCAGTGCCGCGCGTCGTGGCCGACGACCACGCCCCGACGCTGCGCCGCAGGGTCGGTGGCCAGCAGGTGGAGCGCCAGCCCGTCGGCGACGACCCGGACGCTGCTCACGTTGAGGTGTCCCGGGCCGTCGCCGACCGGGCCGCGGATCCCGGCCGTGCCGAACTCCAGCCGGGCCGGTGCGTCGGACGTCGGGTCGGTCATCTGGGCAGCCGTTGGGTTCAGGCCGTCGCGACGGCGGCGCGGAGGACCTCGACGAGCGCGTCGGTCGAGGCGCCCGCGACCTCGAGGACCTCGGAGTGCGCGACGCGGTCCTGCAGGCCGGCGGCCAGGTTGGTGACGAGCGAGACGCCGACCACGGTGGCGCCCAGGTGCCGCGCTGCGACGGCCTCGAGGACGGTGGACATGCCGACCAGGTCGGCGCCCATGGTCGCCAGCATCCGGATCTCGGCCGGCGTCTCGTACGACCCGCCCAGGAGCCCGGCGTAGACGCCCTCCGGCGTGCCGGGCACCGCCTGCTGCACCGCAGCCCGCCGCCCGGCCGAGTAGAGGTCGACCAGGTCGACGAACCGCTCGGACGGGTCGCCGGGCGGGGGAGCGCCGACCATGGGGTTGGCGCCGGTCAGGTTGAGGTGGTCCGAGACCAGGACCGGGCGGCCGACCTGCAGGTCCGGCCGGACCGCGCCGGCGGCGTTGGTCAGCACCACCGTGCTGCAGCCGGACAGCACCGCGGCCCGCACCGAGTGGCAGACCGACGACGGCGCATGGCCCTCGTAGAGGTGGACGCGGCCGGCCAGGACCAGCGTCGGGACGCCGTCGACGTCGACCGACCGCACGGTGGCGCTGTGACCGGGCACCCCGGGGGCGGCCAGTCCGGCAGTCTCGACGGGCTCGGTCGCCAGGACGCTGCCGAGCTGCTCGGCGACCGGTGCCCACCCGGAACCCAGCACGACGACGCACCGGTGGGCCCCCAGCCGCTCCCGCAGGAGGTCGCCGCTACGCGCCGCGGCCGACCAGGGGTCTGGACCAGTTCGCCCGTCCTCGCTCATCGCCCGAGTGTGCCACGGTCCGCGCCGCCGTCCGGAGGGTCCGTGTCGGTACGCTCAAGGCCTACGTGGCGGTCCCGTCACGGTCCAACGACCCGGGGGACGGGTGCAGACACTCGAACGACCGACCGAGCAGCCACCCGGCGGCCGGCGCAACCTGGGCAACGGCTGGGGCCTCGGGCCCGCCGTCGTGCTGTCCGTGCTCGCGCTCCCGGTCCTGCTGTGGCTGGTCGCCTCCAAGTGGGGCGTGCTCAGCGCCTCGCTCGTGGCGATGCTCGCCGGCATCTCGATCTGGGTCTGGCGCCGCGGGTTCGCGTTCTTCGAGGTGGTGGCGTTCCTCATCCACTTCGACGGGCTCGGCTTCGGCCCGGTGCGCCTCGGACGGTTCATCGCGGCCTTCGGCGGGATCTACCTGGTCTACAAGCTGGTCGTGGAACGTTGGCGGCCTCCCGCCATCCCGACGCGCCACTGGGTGCCGGTCTGGCTCCTGACGGTGTTCTCGCTGCTCAGCGGGGCCTGGTCGGCCAAGCTCTCGAGCTTCATCTTCTCCATGGGCCTGATCGGCCTGGCGCTCGTGTTCTTCGGGATCACCGGGCTGCTGGTGGACAGCCACGAGAAGATCCAGCGGTACCTGCGGGCGTTCTGGTTCGGCGGGCTCTGGGGGTCCGGTGCCGGCGTGCTGGCGCTGTTCCTGGGCACCCGGTCGCAGGGGTTCGGTGGCGACCCCAACTTCTTCGGCCTCATCCAGGCGTCGATGATCCCGCTCACCGTGTACTACCGGCGGAACGCCAAGAACCAGGTCGAGAAGAACTGGTACACGCTGGCCCTGATGTTCGTGCTGGCCGGTGCGGCCGGCGCCGGCAGCCGGTCCGGGCTCATCGGTGCTGCCGTCGCCGTCTTCGGCACGATGGTCACCCGGCCCGGCATCGACGTGAAGCAGCGGTCCAAGGTGGCCGTCGCGGCCCTGGTCATGGCAGCCCTTGCGTTCGCCGTCGGGTTCGTCGCCAACCCCAACAACCTGTCGCGCGTCTTCGCCGACCGTGGCGCGGGCCGCCTCGACTTCTGGAACGTCACGGTCGACCTGATCCTGGAGCGGCCGGTGATCGGCTGGGGCTTCGGCCAGCTGCGGACCCAAATCATCCCGAACCTGCTCGTGACGCCCGGCGTGCAGCTGCAGGAGGACCCCCGCGCCGACGTGTCGTCCCACAACACGTGGATGGACATCCAGGGCGACCTGGGTGCCGTGGGCCTGGGGCTGTTCGCGTCGATCTTCATCGTGACCCTCTGGGGGTTCGCCCGACCACGGTGGCGCCACACGAAGGACCTGAGCACCACGCTGTTCGTGATGATGCTGCCGGTGCTCAGCAGCTCGAACTTCGTCCCCCTGCTCAACAACAAGCTCGCGTGGAGCCTGTTCGGCCTGGCGGCCGCGCTCCAGGTGCCGTCGATCCATACCCGGTGGTCCGGCCTGGCCGGCCCGTCGCAGCCGACGTTCGCGGTCGATCCGGCGCTCAAGGTGCCCGAGGACTCCGACGACGGCCTGGCCGACCGGGACCGCGAGTGGGAGTCGCCCGAGCTGGCCCGGTGGGACCTCCGGTTCTCGCACCGGTTCCGGTCCGCACTGGCGCTCGGTGCAGCCGCTGGCCTGTTCCTGTCGGTCGCCGTGTTCGCCAACGTGCCCACCCGCTACATCGCCACCGGCGGCGTGGTCGTGCCCAAGCTCGACGTGCCCGTGGGGACCAAGTCGATCCGGGTCGACACCAAGCGGACCCAGGAGATCACGACGCTCGCCATCTCGGACGCCTACGCGGCCGAGCTCAAGGAGCAGTCGGGCGTCGACCTGACCGTGCCCGAGATCCGTGACCGTCTGTCGGTGCTCCGGCCCGAGTTCGGTGTGTACATCGAGATCGCGTACACCGACACCGACAAGGCGCGGTCCGTGAAGGTGCTCCCGCACATGGTCACTGCGCTCGACGCCGTGCTCGCCTCGTCCCGGGAGGTGGCCGGCGAGATGACCGCCGACGAGGTGCGTCCGGTCGTGCCGGGCGAGCAGCGCTACTACGACGGCCCGCTCTACCTGCGCGCCTACCAGGACCCGGTGCTCACCATCGAGGAGCCCCGCACGGTCTGGGTCGCCATCGTGGGCACGCTCACCGGGCTGCTGGTGGCGGCGGGGATCATGCTCACGCAGCAGCGGGTGCCGCGCGTGAACGACGACGACGACCTGCGTCGTCACCTGGGCCTGGTCACCTGGGCGCACGTCGGCGGGTCCGGCCGGAAGTTCTCCGCCACCCGCGACCAGTTCCTGCAGGTCGACACGATGTCCCAGGAGATGTGGGCCCGGCGGGCCCCTGACCGCGGGCTGCCGAGCGGCGGCACGGCCCTCGTCGAAGGGGTGGCACGCCGGTTGGTGGTGTCCGCCCCCCGGGCCGACCGGGCTGTGCAGACGCTGGCGATGGGCGTCGCGGCCGGGCTCGCGGCCGAGGGCTACCAGGTCTTGCTGGTCGACGCGCAGGTCGAGCGGCCGTGGATGAGCCTCCGGCTCGGCGCCGGGTTCCGGCCCGGCCTCACCGAGGCTGCGGCCGGCCAGACGTCGGTGGCCGACGTGCTGCGGCCGGTGCCCAAGCGGCTCCTGCCCCGTGCCGTGCGCCGAGCGCTGGGCGACGGCTCCCTCCAGCTGGTCCCGGCCGGCCGTCCCGTGAAGGGCGAGTCCACCCGTCTCGACCCGTCCGTGCTCGAGCAGCTGGGCCCTGACGTCCGGGTCGTCGTGCTCGCCCCGCCGCTGCTGGGCACGGTGCCGGCCGTCGAGACGCTGGCCTGGGCCGACAGTGCTGCGTTCGCAGTGGTCGAGGGCCGCACCGCCACCAGGGACGCCGAAGAGGCCGCCGCCCGGGCCCGCACGTTCGCCACCGGTCCGGTCGGCGCCGTGCTGCTCGACGTCTGAACCGGCGGTGTGCCGGCTCCCCGGCTGGCACCTGCGGGATCGGCCTCCTACGGTGGTCGTCATGGCCCCCGACGCTGCGTTTGGGTCCTCCGGCGCCCCGGCACCGGTCGTCGGCCCCGCCGACGGCACGGCGGAGGCGACGGTGGAATGGATCGACAACCACTGCCACGTGGCCGGCTCGTCCGACCTCGCTGGTGTGGTGTCGGCCGCCGCCGCGGCCGGGGTCGTCGCCATGGTCGACGTGGCGTGCTCCGTGGAGGAGTCCGAGCAGCACCCCGCGCTGCTGGCAGAGGTGCCCAACGTCTGGAGCACCGTCGGCGTGCACCCGCACGAGGCCGGGCCCGACGAGCCGCGTCTCGGCCGGCTGGCGGAGCTGCTCGACGAGCACCCGGACCACGTGGTCGCCGTGGGGGAGTGCGGGCTCGACTACTTCTACGAGCATTCGCCCCGCGACGCGCAGCAGCGCGTGTTCGCCGCACAGGTGCAGCTGGCCAACGAACGCGACCTGCCGCTGGTGATCCACACGCGTGACGCCTGGGAGGACACGTTCTCGCTGCTGGCCGCCGAGGGCGTGCCGCGCCGCACCGTGTTCCACTGTTTCACCGGCGGACCCGCCGAGGCGGAGCGCTGCCTGGAGCTGGGTGCCGTGCTGTCGATCAGTGGCATCGTCACCTACTCCAGTGCGGGGGACCTGCGCGAGGCCGTCGCCCTGACCCCGCTCGAGCGTCTCATGGTCGAGACCGACTCCCCGTACCTCAAGCCCTCGCAGGTCAAGGACAAGGGCCGGAACCGTCCCGCCCTGGTGCCCTACGTCGGCCAGAAGGTGGCCTCGGTCAAGGGCCTCCCCGTCGAGCAGGTCGCAGCCGCCACCACGGCGCGCGCCCGCGAGTTCTTCGGGCTCCCCGGGGCACCGGCATGAACGGCTACACGCGCATCCTGGGCGTCGAGCTCCCGACCCGCTACCTGGTCGGCATCGCCGCCACCGTCGTGGCGGTCCTCGTGCTGCTGGTCGGGGGCCGAGGAGGCTCGGACAAGGACCAGACCTCGTCGGCCACGACGACCACCGCGTCCACGACCACGGCCCCACCGCCCGCGGGGGAGTCGCCCATCACCATCAAGCAGCGCACCGCTGCGGACCTGGTCATCCGCGCCGACTGGGTCAAGAAGGGCAGCAGCCAGTACGCGGACCCGTCCGACGACCGTTCGTCGACGCAGACCATCACGACGCTCGCCCCGTCGACCTCGTCCGCCGTCCCCAAGTACCGGCCCGCGACCACCACGACGGAGAAGGCGGGCAGGAGCGGAACCAGTTCGAGCACCGCTGGTTCGGACAGCTCAGGTTCTGGCGGTACTGGTTCGGGCAGCACCGGGACCGGCGGCTGACGTGCTCGGACCCGACGAGGTCCGTGAGCTGCTCGGCCGGCACGGACTCGCGGCCCGCAAGTCCCTGGGCCAGAACTTCGTGGCCGACCCCTCGGTGGTCGAGTGGATCGCGGAGCAGGCCGGAGTGGGCCCTGGCGACCCGGTGGTCGAGGTCGGCCCCGGCCTTGGCTCCCTGACGCTTGCTCTGGCCGCGACCGGTGCCCACGTCCTGGCCCTCGAGAAGGACGACGGACTCGTGCCGGTGCTGCGCGACGTGCTGCGTGCCTCGGGCGTGGCCGAGGGGCCCGGCGACGGAGAGGTCACGGTGCGGCCCGCCGACGCGCTCGAGGTCGACTGGTCCGAGCTGCTGGGGGCCGACGCCGCTCCCGGGTCGTGGACGCTGGTGGCCAACCTTCCCTACAACGTCGCCGTGCCGGTCGTGATGTCGGTGCTGGCCCACGCCCCTGCGGTCGGCCGGCTGGTGGTCATGGTGCAGAAGGAGGTCGCCGACCGGCTCGCCGCCGGGCCCGGCGGCCGCACGATCGGACTGCCGTCGCTCCGCACCGCCTGGTACGCCAGCGCCCGGGTGCTCGGCGACGTGCCCCCCGAGGCGTTCGTCCCGCAGCCCCGGGTCGTGTCGTCGGTCGTGGCCATCGAGCGACATGCCGCGCCGTCGACGCTGGTCGGCCCCGACGACGCGCTCGGTCTGGCCGAGCGCGCCTACCACCAGCGGCGGAAGATGCTCCGGGCCACCCTCGGCGGACAGCTGCCCGAGGGCGCCCTCGAGGCTGCGGGCATCGACCCGCAGGCGCGGCCCGAGTCGCTCGGCATCGCCGACTGGGCCCGGTTGGCCGAAGTGGTGGCGCAATGAGCGCGACGGTCCGCCTGCTCGCCCCCGCCAAGCTGACCTTGTCGCTGCGCGTCACCGGGGTGCGTGACGACGGCTACCACCTGATCGACGCCGAGATGGTGCTGGTCGACCTGTACGACGAGCTCGAGGTCGACCCTGGCGGCAATGGGCTCACCGTCGTGGGCATCGACGGCGACGAGTCGGCAGGTGCTGCCGACGACCTGGTCGTACGTGCCCTCGCGCTCTCCGGCCGCACCGCAGGGGTCCGGCTGCACAAGCGCATCCCGGCCGGCGCCGGACTGGGCGGCGGGAGCTCCGACGCCGCCGCGGTCCTGCGATGGGCCGGCGTGGACGACCTCGGAGCGGCGGCCCGGCTCGGTGCGGACGTGCCGTTCTGCCTGGCCGGGGCGACCGGGACGGGCCGGGCGCGTGTGGGCGGCATCGGCGAGGTCGTGGAGCCGCTCGAGTTCCAGGCCCGCACGCTCACGCTGCTCACGCCGCCCCTGCACTGCTCGACGCCGGTCGTCTACCGGACCTGGGACGACCTGGGCGGTCCGGTCGGCGAGCACGGCAACGACCTCGAGCCCGCAGCGATTGCGGCGTTCCCGGACCTGGCGCGTTGGAGGGACCTGCTCGGGGACGCGACGGGTCAGCAGCCGCGACTGGCCGGGAGCGGTTCGACGTGGTTCGTCGAAGGAGACCACACCGTCGGTTCGACGGGGGTCCGTGTGGTGCACACGCTCAGTTCGACCGTCGGCTGAGCCGACGGCGCGCTGCGGCGAACTACTTGCCGCGGGCGCGACGCTGGTGACGCGTCCGACGCAGGAGCTTCTTGTGCTTCTTCTTGCGCATGCGCTTACGGCGCTTCTTGATCAGCGAACCCATGAGGTCGCCGAGACTACGGGCCAGAGACCGTGCCGCTCAAAACGAGCGACCCACCGGTACAGTGGCTCCGTGCCGTACTGCTGCGCCCAGGGCGCCCGATGACGCCCGCCCGCACCGACGCAGGGCTTCCCGCGCTGCCCCCGACCGAGGGCGAGCGCCGTCAGGGCGTGAAGCTCACGCGCAAGCAGCTGGCGGTCGTCCTGGTCTCCATGGTGGTCACCGGCCTGCTCGCCGTCGTCGTCGCCTCGACCAGCCCGCCGATCTACAAGACGTCGCGGTCGATCCTCGTCCTGTCGGGCTCCAACCCGAACGACAACGACGTCCTGGTGCGCTCGCTCGAGAGCCTGGTGAAGTCCAAGGGCCTGGCGGCCGAGATCAAGCGCCGCGGCAACCTGGACCTGCCGATCGACCAGATCGCTGGTGCCGTCTCCACCAAGCGAGCGCCGGAGTCCGCCTACCTCGACATCGTGGCGTCGTCGCCCGACCAGGCCACGTCCGAGGCGGTCAGCGCCCAGGTCGTCCCGGCGCTGCGGGGCGTGTTCGAGTCCAACCAGCGAGAGCTGCCGGTCGAGAACCGGATCGCCGGGCCGATCTTCCAGGAGGTCTTCACCCGCCCCCTGCAGCAGACCTCCAAGTTCCCGCTCTGGTTCGCACTCCTTGCCGGCATGCTGCTCGGCGGCCTGGTGCCGTTCCTCTACTTCCTGGTCCGCAACCTCCGGAAGCCGGTGGTCGCGTCGGCCCAGGACGTCACCGACGCCATCGACCTTCCGATCCTGGTCAAGGTCCCCCCGCTCACCGGGCGCGGTGCCAACCCGCAGGACGCCGTCGCCGGCGTGATCGCCGCGGTCGAGCGCCTCAGCCTCAACGACGCCATCCACCGCCTCGTGCTGGTCGGCGCCGACGACGGCGAGGACCGTGCACAGCTGGCGCTGGCCATGGCCTGCGTCATCGCCCGCAGCTTCGGCCAGCCGGTCGCCCTGGTCGACGCCGACCTCGAGCACGGCGCCCTCACGGCGCTCGTCCGCGGCGACGACCTCCCCGGGCTCTCCGAGTGCCTGTCCGGACAGGTCGCGCCCGACAGCGCCCTCGTCCCGCTCGACGCCGACGCCCTGCCCGAGGGTCTTGCCGACCTGGCGGCCCCGGAGGGCATGGTGCAGTTCCTCGGAGCCGGCACCGACCGCAGCCGCAACGTGCTCCGCATGCGCTCGACCTTCCACCGCGTGCTCGAGGGCCTCGCCGGTCGCTATGTCGTGCTGATCAACGGCCCCTCGGTGCCGGGCCCGGTGCCCACGTCGCAGCTGCTCTCCCTGGCCGACGCGACGCTCATGGTCGTGGCCGAGGGCCAGACCAGCCTGACCGACGCCCGTTCGGCCGGTGACACGCTCCGGTCGTTCAGCTCCGGTCCTGCCGGCGTGGTCGTTCTCCGCAGCTAGTCGTGACCGACGAGGACCAGTCCACCGACCACCACGTCGGGGACGGGAACGACGGGACGTCGCTCGGTACCACCGCGGCCCGCGGTTTCCTGTGGGCCAACCTGGGCATCGTCGTCCGCTACGGCTCTGGCCTGGTGCTCGCCGCGGTCCTGGCCCGCACCCTGAGTCCCGCTGCGTACGCCGTCATGGTCACGCTCATGATCGTGACCTTCTACTTCGACAACGCCCTGGACCTGGGCATGGGCGCGGCGCTGGTCTACGAGCAGGAGAAGGGCATCTCCCGACGGGTGCAGGTGGCGTTCACCGCCAACGTCGCGCTGGCCGGGATCCTGGCGGCCGTGGCGTTCTTCGGGGCGCCGTTCATCGTCGGCTACTTCAACCTCGGCGGACCGTCGGTCGCCATCTTCCGGTGCCTGGCGGTGGTGGTCCTGCTCTCGGGCCTGACCACCGTGCCGTGGGCACTCTTCACCCGCGAGATGGAGTTCCGCACCAGGTCGTTCGTCGAGGTTGCCCGCGACGGCACCCGACTGGTCGTGACCATCGGCCTGGTCGTGGCCGGGGTGACGGCCTGGGCAGTGATCCTGGGACTCATCGCGGCCTACGCGGTCTGGATGGTGCTCACCTGGGTGCTGGTGAAGTTCCGGCCGCGGCCGACCTGGGACCGCAAGATCGTGGGCGAGCTGT
>CAJANQ010000519.1 GCA_903941145.1 uncultured Actinomycetes bacterium | reverse complement strand
GCCACTGGGCCAGCTCGGCCGCCGCGTCCAGGTCGAGGTCGCCTCGTTCGTCGAAGGGCGTGACCATCGCGGTCACGACGCGTCCGAAGGTGGGACTCATGCAAACTCCTCGGCGTTGTCGCCTGCGCGGCGCTGGGCGCCGTCGCCTCGTTCGTCGGACCGGCTGCGGCCCAGTGTGGCCAGCAGGTCCTCGTGCAGCTCGAACCACACCGTGTGGTACGAGTCGACCGTCGGCCGGGTGAGCCACGCATGGTCACCCGCAACCACCCGGTCATGGGCATGTACGAGCCGGTCGGGGTACCCGCCCAGCCGGTCCAGGGCACCCGACAGCGTGGCGACGACCGGCACGGCCTCGGCGTGCAGCTCCGAGAACCGCTCCAGCACCGCAGCATCACGGTCCTCGTCCTCGTGGTCGTTGACGACCTGCTGGCCGCCGAGCTGCACGACCTGCCAGTCGGTGCAGACCTCGAGCACCCGGGTGTTCAGGTCCAGGAACTCGACGTAGGTGGACTCGACCGCGCCACGCGTGCCGGCGGCTGCGAGCTCGTCGGCCAAGAGGTCCTCGGCGTGGCGACGGCCGTCGCCGGTCAGGCTCCAGCCGCTCAGACGGCCGGCCCGGTAGCGCACGAAACCGGCGTCGGCGGCGGTCGTGAGCACCTGCTCCACCGCGACCGGGTCGAGGTCGAACCGCGCCGCGACCACGTCGACCTCGCACAGGCTGCGGAGTCGGAGGGCGTGGAGCGTCAGCAGCTCGGCGGCGTCGGGCACGGCCCAGACCCTACCGGAGCGCGACGACGGCGCCCTCCGGGGGTTCCCGGGCGGGCGCCGTCGCACTGACGAAGCGGGCCAGGTCAGGCCGTGCGGACGTCCTCGTCGGTCAGCGCGAAGTTGATGTACTCCTCGCTGGTGTCGGTCCAGTCCTCGAACTGGATGACGCCGAGCTCCTCGAACCGGCGGCGCAGCCACTTGTCGTTGCGGTCGAGCAGGCCCAGCTTCTTGCAGTTGGGGACGATCTTGGAGAACAGCATCGCCTGGAAGACCTCACGGCCAGGGGCGAGCTGGACGAGCTCGATGGACTGCTTGACCGGCATGCCCATGCGCTCCCAGACCTCCTGCTGCAGGAAGCGGTCGCGCATGCGGACGGCAGCCTCGAACGCAAACTGCTGGCGCTCGAAGATCTCGGCGTCCGAGAGCCCCTTGTAGTACTCCTGCAGGCTCAGCACACCAAAGGCCACGTGGCGGGCCTCGTCGCTCATCACGTAGCGGAGCAGCTGCTTGAGGAGCGGCTCGGTGGTCATCATGTGCATGAAGCCGAACGCCGCCAGGGCCAGGCCCTCGACCATGATCTGCATGCCGAGGTAGGTCATGTCCCACCGGCTGTCCGACACGATGTCGTCGAGCAGCAGCTTGAGGTGGGCGTTGACCGGGTAGTGGCCGGACAGCTTGGTGTCGAGGTACTTCGCAAATACCTCGACGTGCCGGGCCTCGTCCATGACCTGGGTCGATGCGTAGTACTTGGCGTCGATCCACGGGACCGTCTCGACGATCTTGGCGGTGCAGACGAGCGCACCCTGCTCACCGTGCATGAACTGCGAGAGCATCCAGTTCTGCGACTCGACGCCGAGCTGCAGCCACTCCTTGTCGCCCCACTTCTCGAAGGGGGTACCGGCGGTGTCAAAGCCCGCCACGCCCATGCCCATGCCCATGGCCTCCTGGTTGGCGATCACCACGGCCTCCTGGTCCACCTCGGTGTCCCAGGGCAGGTCGGTCTCGCCGTTCCACATGGAGACCTTCGACTTCTCGTAGAGCTTCTCGAGCGAGGGACGGGCACCCTTCTCGTAGTCCCACGTGAAGATGGTGTCTGCGTTGTTCTTGACCGCAGAGATGACCTCACCTCGGTCGACGGTCGACACGGCCAGGATCGACTCCAGGTCGTTGACGTCCTGACGGCCGATCATCTCCTCGTTGGTCGCCATCTCGATGGCGGCCTCGAGGACCTTGTGCTCGTCGTGCTCGATGGTCATGTCTGCTCCTTGGATGAAGATCTTGCGTAGATGGGTAGAAGGTCAGTCCCCGGGTGCGAACCCGGGAAGGAAATAGGTCGTGACGAGGTGGTGGGCCGCCGTCGGGTCGGCGAGCGACACGCCGTCGGCGGGGTCCAGCAGGTGCGAGGCCACGGTGCGGGCGGCCCAGACAGCGGCCTCCTGCGCCCGGGCGGCGTCACCGAGGTGTGGCTCGAGCGCCGGACCGGCACCGGCGCCGACCGCAGCCAGGAGGCGGTCCAGGCCGCCGAGGGCGAGCTGGGCCTCGACGACGGACTGCTCGTGCTCCATCAGGAAGTTGAGCATCTCGTCGTCGGCGAGGATCGTGGACGACACGACCAGGAGCGCAGTGAGCGCCCCGGTCAGGTCGGTGGCCGCAGCGACGGCGAGCGCCACCTGGTCGACCAGGTCGGTGACCATGGCGAGCGCGCCGGCCTCGACCATGGAGGACTTTCCACCGGGGAAGAGCCGGTAGACGGTCGCCCGGGACATGCCGGCGGAGCGGGCGATGTCCTCGACCGTCGTCTTCTGGACGCCCCAGCGCAGCACGCACTCCTGGAGCGCCTCGAGGACGCGCTCCTCGGGCGTGGACTCCACCGCACCGGTGGAGAGGTCCCCCCGGACGGTCAGGTCGTGCGCATCGGCGACGGCTGACATCGGATGGAACAATACGACCCGATTTGTCTCATTGATACCCCACCCTGGTGTGACATGTGTCAGACCGCCCGCAGCACGGGTTTCACGGACCCTCAGCCGGTGACGATCCCGCCCACGAACTGCGTCCGGACCAGCTCACGCACGGCGGCCTCGTCGGTGAGGTCGCGGCCTACCGGTGCCGACAGCACCGAGAGCACCATGCGGGTCAGGTAGTCGGACGCCTCGGCGACGTCGGTGCCCGGTCGCAACCGGCCGGCCCGGTCCTCACGCGCGAGCAGGTTGCGCAGGTAGGAGCGGATCACCTCGTGGACGAGGGGCTCGGAGGGACGCAGGGCCGTCGCCAGCTCGGCCACCTCGTCCTCCCCCAGGTTGGCCATGATCGGCGACTGCCGGATCAGCTCGGCGCCGGTGACGATGCCGACGGTGAGCCGGTCCTCGAGCGTCGCCTCGGCCTCGACCCCCTCGGCCACCTTCGCCCAGAACCGCGCAACCTCCCAGGTGGCGGCCTCCTGGACGAGCTGGTCCCGGCCGCCGGGGAACTGCCGGTAGAACGTGGCGCGCGACAGGTCGGCCTCGTTGGCGACGTCCTCGAGCGAGAAGCGTTGGACGCCGTTGCGGGCCGCGCAGCGCACGGCCGCGGCCAGGATCCGCTCGCGAGGACCGTCGCCGGTCACAGGTCGGTCACCGGGACCTGTCCGCCACGGGCGCGGTTCACGGCCACCCGTCGCAGGATCAGCAGGTACCCCACCCCGGCGATCGTGGCGAAGATCCACCACTGCACCATGTAGGAGAAGTTCTGGCTGGCGTCCGGCGGGTCGAACTGCACGGGCTGCGGCAGGACGTCGGACTGCTTCGGCTCCTGGCCGTCGAGGAGCACCCACGCCGGCGACAGGGTCCCGGAGAACTGCTGGTCCACCCGGTCCAGGTCGACCCGGTTGACCTGCTCGAGCCGGCCGCCCGTGGGGTCCGAGGTGCCGAGCGTGCGCCGCACCTGGGTGGGCTGGATCGTTCCGGTCACGGCGACCTCTCCGGCGGGCGGCGCAGCGATCCGCTGGCCGGGGCCCTTCTCCGCGACCGACAGCGGGACCCAGCCCCGCACGACTGCGACGGCCGGGGCGTCCTTGCGCACGAGCGGTGTCAGGACCCAGGCGCCCGGTGCCCCGCCCTGGGACCGGTTCCGGACGACGACCTCGTCGGCCACCGAGTAGGTGCCGACCACGACGGCACGCCGGTACTCGTTCGCCACGGGAAAGGCCGTGGCGTCGTCGGGGACGAGCGACGCGAACGGCACCGCCCGGTCGTTGGCCTTCTGCTCAATGGCGTCGGCCTGCGACTTCCGCAGCTCCCACCGCGACTTCTGCCAGAGCCCGAGCGTCACCATGGCCGCCACCGCGAGGACCACGAGCACGTGGCTCAGGATCCAGAGCGGGCGTTTCAGAAAGCCGTACACGGGGGGAGCGCGCCGGGTCCGGTCAGGACGTCGGCAGGACGTGGTCGGCGAACTGGTCGCGCAGGTCCTTCTTGGAGAACTTGCCGACGCTGGTCTTGGGGACCTCGTCGATGAAGACCACGTCGTCGGGCGTCCACCACTTGGCAATACGGCCGTCGAGGAACTCGAGGACCTCCTCCTTTGTGAGGGTCTCGCCGGGCTTCACGACGACGCACGCGAGCGGCCGCTCGGACCACTTGGGGTGCGGCACGCCGATGACGGCGGCCTCCGCGACCTGGGGGTGCGCCATGATCTCGTTCTCGAGCTCGACCGACGAGATCCATTCGCCGCCGGACTTCACGACGTCCTTGGTGCGGTCGACGATGCGGACGTAGCCCTCGGGCGTCATGACGGCGACGTCGCCGGTCTTGAGCCAGCCGTCGTCGGTGAACGACTCGGCCGTGCGCTCGGCGTCGGAGTAGGTGGCCGTGATCCACGGGCCAGCGGCCTGCAGCTCGCCGCGGGACTCGCCGTCCCACGGCGCAGGCTCGCCGGTGGCCTGGTCGACGATGCGCAGGTCGACGCCGAGCACGGCCGGTCCCTGGCTCGCCCGCAGGTCGGCCAGCTCGTCCTCGGAGCGGTCGGCCAGGCCGGAGCGGACGACCGCCACCGAGGCGATCGGGCTGGTCTCGGTCATCCCCCAGGCCTGCAGGATCGGCATGCCGGTCTTGGCGCGGTAGCCCTCGGACAGGGCCTTGGGCACCGCCGAGCCGCCGCACGGGATGGCCCGCAGCGAGGCCACGTCGCGGCCGTCGAGCTCGTTGAGCACGCCCATCCAGATGGTGGGCACGCCGGCGGCGACGGTGACCCGCTCGGTCTCGATCAGGTTGACCAGCGCCCCCGGCGACAGGTCGGGGCCGGGCAGGACGAGCGTGGCGCCCGTGGCCACGCCGGCGTGAGCCAGGCCCCAGGCGTTGGCGTGGAACATCGGCACGACCGGCATCACGACGTCCGGCTCGACGACGCCCACGGAGTCGGCGAACAGCATCGCGAGCGTGTGCAGGTAGGTCGAGCGGTGCGTGGAGACGACGCCCTTCGGGTTGCCCGTAGT
>CAJANQ010000518.1 GCA_903941145.1 uncultured Actinomycetes bacterium | reverse complement strand
GCTCAGCCGCTTCGACACCCTCCCGCCGATCTCCAAGGCGGCCGACGTGTCGTTCGACCCCAACACGAACGCGCTGCGCTCTGACGGCAACGGCTCGTGGTGGTACTTCAACCCGGACAGCTACGGGGTCGCGAACGGCGACTTCGACGTGTCCATGGACGTCCTGTTCATGAACTCGTCCGCCCGCGACATGGCGAGCTTCGGGTTCTGGATGAACGGCTCCGGGAGCTCGGCGACGGGCTTCGCGTTCCGGTCGAACAGCTGCTGCTACTCCGACGGCGGCTTCTGGCAGATCAACGGGACCTCGCAGTACAAGGTGTCGAACCCCTCGCTGGCGCCGCTGACCCGCAACGTCTGGCACACGATCCGCCTGACCGCCGTGGGCGACTCGGTGACCGCCGTCGTGACGAGGCTGGACACCGGAGCAGAGGTCTCGCGCACCACGGCCACGATGCCCGCCGGCAACCGGACCGGCTCGTTCGGCCAGATCGCGGACGGTGCGGGCTCGAGCGAGGGCCACCGCTGGGACAACTTCACCTCGTACTCGCTGACGAACAGCCAGCGGGTCCGGTTCGACCCGGCCAACGCCCGCTCCGGCAACCAGTACCTGGCCATGTCGGGCACGGCACCGGGCTGGGACGCACAGTTCACAACCATCGAGGCGCCGACCCAGGGGTCCACCTACACCTACTCGGCGTGGGTGCGGTCCCGCGGCGCCAACGTGTCGGGGAACCTGTACATCGACACCGAGGAGGCCAGCGAGAACGCCAGCACCCCGTTCACCGCGACCGGCACCTGGCAGCGCGTCTCGGTCACCAAGAAGTTCACCGGCGACAAGAACGACAGCCTCCGGCCCGGCTTCGTCGGCATGACCGGGGCGAACGTCGAGGTCGACGTCGACGACCAGACCCTGCAGCTCTCCCCGTGGAACAGCTCGAGCAGCAGGTCGAGCGTGGCCACCACCACGGACGCACACAGCGGCACCGGGGCCCTCGAGTTCACTGACGGCAACAACGGCTCGTCCGCCAGCTACGACCTCGTCGGCTGGCCGGGTGTCGGGACGACCTACACCGCGACGGCGTGGATCAAGGCGCCGTCCACAGCCAACGTGGCGCTGCGCATTGCCGCGGTGGGCGGCAGCGTTGGCGCCGAGACCCAGACCACCGGGATCACCACCTCCACCGGCTGGACCCAGTACTCGGTCGCCATCGCACCCGGCGCGAACGGTCACGCCAACCTCCAGGTCGGCGTGGACGTGCTCAGCGGGAGCCCCGGGAAGACCGTGCTCGTCGACGACGTGACCGTGACCGCCTTCGGCTACACCTCCGACATGGACGGCTCGGTCAGTGACGCGCCGTCCCCGTCGGCGTGGTCCGGGTCGGGCACGAACAGCGGGATCAAGGTCGAGAGCCGTTCGACCAGCGCCCGTGCCGGCAGCGGCCACATGCAGATCGTCCCGCCCAACGGCGGCACCCGGTCGACGTCGACCACGGCGACCATGACGCCACAGGTCGGCAGCACCTACACGGCAACGGCCTGGGTGTGGGGCGGCAACGTCGCCGGTCGGGTCGTCCTCTCCTCCGGCCTGGAGACGGCGGCCACGCCGTTCACCGCCACCGGAACGTGGACCCAGGTCACGGCCAGCCTCCCGATCACCAGGTCGGGCGCGACCGGGCTCACCATGACGATCGAGAACAACAACACCGGCGGCGTCGGCGTCGAGGTCGACGACGTGGGCATCCAGCTGGTCGGCAAGGTCGCGGGCGACCCGTGGTACTTCCTGGACAACGGACTGATGTCGACCCAGGTCGCCTCGGACGCCGGCGCGGCCCACGGTGGCAGCAACTACTTCGAGCTGAAGGCCACCAACGCCCCGGCCCTTGCGGCGGTCGACTCGGCGTTCACGCCGGTTGCCGGGACCCAGTACACGCAGTCCGTGTGGGTGAAGTCGCCGACCGGCCAGCCGGTCACGGCCGAGATAGGGCTGTTCTCCTACGGCGGCACCACGGGCGAGCAGCGCTCGGTGACGTTCACCACCAGCGGCAGCGACTGGCAGCAGTACTTCGTCACCCTGCCGATCAACCAGACCAGCAACACCAAGCTCCAGAACTCCATCCGGCTCTACACGCTCGGTGTCCCGCTCCAGGTCGACGACGTCGTCAAGCGCGCCGTGAGCACCTGGTCGCCGGTCCAGGAGTCGGGCGCGGTCGTCAACGAGATGGTGGTGCCGGACCAGAGCCGTGCCGCAGAAGGCTCGAGCTACCTGACCTTCACGAGCTCCAACAACGGCCGCGGCGGCGTCATTGCCTCGCAGTCCGCCGCCGTGGAGGCGGGCACGAGCTACCGGCTGTCGGCCTACGTTCGGTCGACCCGGGGCAACAACCTGGACGGCACGCTGGGGCTGACGTTCGACGGCAGGTCGGCAGAGAACAAGAACGTGTCGTTCACGGCCAACAGCGAGTGGCAGCTCGTCGAGATGGACTACACGGCGACGAAGTCCAACACCGTGGCTCGCCCCCACGTCGACATCTACAGCAACTCACAGCTCGACGTGGACAGCATCACGCTGACCCCGGTCGTGATCGCGCAGGCCGACCCGTGGCGGACCCGCTCGGACATCAACCCGCAGACGTTCGCCACCGTCTACTACGACCAGTCACGCGCCCACGACGGAAGCCTCGGCGTGATGCAGCTGTCCAAGAACGGCTCGGCGCAGGGCGAGCTGTACCACGACATTCCGGAGGCTGCGGCAGCCGGTTCGACGTATACGGCCAACGCCTGGGTCCGTTCGAGCAGCGGTGCGCCCGTTACCGGCAGCCTGGCCGTCTACGCCGACGGTGGGGCACCGGAACTGGTCAGCAAGGACTTCACGGCGACCAGCGAGTGGCAGGTCGTCACGCTCCGCATGCCGATTCGCAACGCCGGGCACACCAGCCTGCGAACCACCGTTGCCATCTCCACGTCGGGCGTGACGCTCGACATCGACGACGTGTCGGTGCAGCAGCTGTCCTGGCAGACCTTCAGCGACGCCGGTGGCACCGCCAACCAGCAGATCGTGACCGATGGCGCGGGTGCGCAGTCGGGCAGCGGCTACCTGCAGCTGACGAACACCGGCTCGGGAAAGGGTGCGACCTATTCCGACGACCCGGTCTCGGTCACGGCCGGGGAGACCAAGCGCCTCTCGGCCTGGGTCCGTTCGCCAACGGGACAGCCGGTGTCGGGGTCGATCTACG
>CAJANQ010000517.1 GCA_903941145.1 uncultured Actinomycetes bacterium | reverse complement strand
TCCGCACCGATCGGCTGGTGCTCCGCCGGTGGGCGGACGCCGACGTCGAGCCGTTCGCCGAGCTCTGCGCCGACCCCAGGGTGATGGAGCACTTTCCTGCCCCGCTTTCGCCGGCCGAGTCGGCCGCATCCGTCGACCACGTGCTGCAGGCGTGGGATTGCGACGGGTTCGGGCTGTGGGCGGTCGGGCTGACCGACCACGCTCCCACCGGGCCGGCACCGTTCGTCGGCTACACGGGCCTGGCCCGTTGCGACTGGCTGGCACCGGGCGCGGTCGAGGTGGGCTGGCGGCTGGCCTACGAGCACTGGGGCCACGGCTATGCGCCCGAGGCCGCGACACACACGCTGGCCGCGGCGTTCCTGGACCTGGGGCTCGAAGAGGTCATGTCGTTCACGGTCCCCGCCAACGCCCGGTCCCAGCGGGTCATGGAGAAGGTCGGCATGGTCCGGGAACCCGACCGGGACTTCGACCACCCGCGGGTCGACCCGCTCAGGTACCCGCACCTGGTGCGCCACGTGCTGTGGTCCGTCACCCGTGCCGACTGGCTCGCCCTCCACGCCGACCACGTGTGACTCCTGCCCGGCTTTACCTCTAGGGCGAAACGCCCGGTAACGTGCGCGGGTTCAGTCGACGGACCCCGGACCAGAGCGGCCGGTAGTCCTGCAGGAGGAAACATGCCCGGTTCGGTGATTCTCGCGGGGGCCCGTACCCCCATCGGAAAGCTTGCTGGCTCTCTCGCCGGCTTCAAGGGCTCCGACCTTGGTGGCCTGGCCATCAAGGCCGCCCTCGAGCGTGCCGGTGTTGCGCCCGACCAGGTCGACGCCGTGTTCATGGGCCAGGTGCTGCTCGCCGGCGCCGGCCAGATCCCGGCCCGTCAGGCCGCCATCGCCGGTGGCATCCCGATGAACGTCCCGGCGACCACGGTCAACAAGGTCTGCCTCTCGGGCATCAACTCGATCATGCTCGCCGACATGCTCATCTCCGCGGGCATGGCCGACATCGTCGTGGCCGGTGGCCAGGAGTCGATGACCAACGCCCCGTACCTGCTGCCCGACGCCCGTGGCGGCATGCGCATGGGTGACAAGTCCGTCGTCGACTCGATGATGTACGACGGCCTGTTCTGCGCCGTCGACCAGTGCGCCATGGGTGCTGGCACCGAGAAGTACGCCGCCTCCGCCGGCCTGAGCCGTGAGGAGCAGGACGAGCTGTCCGCCAAGTCGCACCAGCGTGCCGCAGCGGCCGCCGAGGGTGGCCTGTTCGACGGCGAGATCGTCACCGTCGAGATCCCGCAGCGCAAGGGCGACCCCAAGCAGTTCACGACCGACG
Organism: uncultured Actinomycetes bacterium; assembly: GCA_903941145.1. GTDB lineage: Bacteria > Actinomycetota > Acidimicrobiia > Acidimicrobiales > Microtrichaceae > CAJANQ01. The sequence continues at coordinate 1,874 of CAJANQ010000517.1, read as the reverse complement.
AGGGTGTCCGTGGCGAGACCACGGTCGAGTCGCTCGGCGGACTGCGCCCGGCGTTCGACAAGGCCGGCAACATCACCGCTGGCAACGCCTCTCAGATCTCTGACGGCGGCGCCGCGGTGATCGTGGCCTCCAAGGCCGCAGCCGAGCGCATCGGCGGCAACCCGCTCGGCGAGATCGTCTCGTACGGCCAGGTCGCCGGTCCGGACGCCTCGCTCCTGACCCAGCCGTCGCGGGCCATCTTCCAGGCCCTCGAGCGTGCCGGCCTGTCGGTCTCCGACGTCGACCTGTTCGAGCTCAACGAGGCCTTCGCCGCTGTCGGCGTCGCCTCGATGAAGGACCTGGGCATCACCGACGAGATCACCAACGTGAACGGCGGCGCCATCGCCCTCGGCCACCCGATCGGCATGTCCGGCACCCGCGTCGTGCTCACCGTCCTCAACGAGCTGAACCGCCGTGGCGGCGGCGTCGGCGCCTCGGCCCTCTGCGGCGGTGGCGGCCAGGGCGACGCCATGATCGTCAAGACGATCTGACCAGCCTGAGCTGAACGGAACTGCGCACCGCCGCCGGCCCCAGGGTCGGCGGCGGTGCCGCGTCCGGGGTCGGGGCGGTCAGACGTCGGTGCGCATCTGGAAAATGGTGCGGCTTCGTCGTCAGACGACGATGTCTCGACCGGGGTCCGCCTGGATGACGGCTTCCGCCTCGATCTCTACCTTCCACCGGGGGTCCAACAACGCGGCGACCACCACAGTCGTATTGGCCGGGAGTACGTCACCGAAGTACTCCCCGTGCACGGCGCCGACTGCCTCGAAATCGCTGGCCTCAACGAGATAGACCCGGGTCCGAACTACGTCGCGGATGCTGGCCCCGAGCTGACCGAGGGCCTCGGCAATGATCTCGAGGCAGCTTCTGGCCTGCGCAGCGGGGTCCGGGTCGACCGAGCCGTCGCTGAACCTTGGAGCGGTACCTGCGACGACGACCCGATTACCAGTCCGCACTGCCCGGCTGTAGCCGACGGTCACCTCGAACGGGGAGCCCGACGACACTCGCTGCCGGTCAGCCATTCTCGACCACTCTCCGGCCTTCGAGGGCCCGGCCGAGCGTGAGCTCGTCCGCGTACTCCAGGTCGCCGCCGACCGGCAGGCCGCTGGCGATCCGGGTCACCGAGAGCCCCGGCACCGCAAGCACCCTGCTCAGGTAGAGCGAGGTGGCCTCGCCCTCGAGGTTCGGGTTGGTGCAGATGATCACCTCGGTGATCTGCTCCGCTCCCACACGCGCCAGCAGCTCCTTGATCCGGAGCTGGTCGGGCCCCACGCCCTGCAGGTGGTCGATGGCGCCCTGGAGCACGTGGTAGCGGCCCTTGAACTCTCGGGTGCGCTCCACGGCCACGACGTCGCGGGGCTCCTCGACGACGCACAGCACCGACTGGTCGCGCTCGGGGTCGGAGCAGATCGTGCAGACCTCGCCCTCGGACAGGTTGAAGCACACCGTGCAGAACCCGATGCGAGCCTTGGCCTCGGTGATGGCGCGAGCCAGCTTGGTGGCCTCTTCGTCGTCGACCTTGAGCAGGTAGAACGCGATGCGCTGGGCCGACTTGGGCCCGACTCCCGGCAGACGGCCGAGCGCGTCGATCAGGTCCTGGACCGGCGCGGCGTAGGTCGCCACTCAGCCACCACCGAGCAGTCCGCCCAGACCGCCCCCGCCAAGACCGCCGCCGAGTCCGCCGAGCGGGTCGGCCGCGGCCTGGAGCTGGGCCACCTGGTCGTGGGCGTCCTGCCACGCGGCCTGGACCAGGTCCTCGAGGAGGGTCGGGTCGGCCGGATCGGCGACCGTCGGGTCGATGTGGACCCCGACCAGGTGGAGGTGACCGTTGAGGG
>CAJANQ010000516.1 GCA_903941145.1 uncultured Actinomycetes bacterium | reverse complement strand
GTAGTCGCCCAGGTGCACGACCGCGTCGACGTCCTCCTCCGCGATGCCGCGCCACGCCGGGTAGTAGCCCGACGGGTAGTTCTGGCACGCCGCGACGGCCAGCCGGACCCGGCCGCCCTCGTTGCCCGGGGTGGGCGGGGTCTTGGTCCGGCCGGTGCGGCTGGTCCGGCCGTCGACGACGAACCGGTAGAAGTAGGTGCTGCCCGGGGCTAGGCCCTCGGCGAGCACCTTGACGGTCCCGTCGGTCTCCCCCGACGCCGTGCCGGTGCCCTTGGACACGACCTTGGCGAACGTCGGGTCGGTCGCCACCTCCCACGCCACGTCGACGGGCCCGCCAGTGGCCGCCGGGGCGACCCGGGTCCAGAGGACCGTCGAGGTGGCGTCGTGGATCCCGGAGAGGACGCCGCAGTCGAAGAACGGGTCGGCCGGGACGGGGAACGCCACCGGACCGCTGGCGGGCATCGCACATCCTGCGACCCACTGGGACGCAGCCAGACCTGCCGCACCGAACGCGCCTGCCTTCAGGAGGGACCGTCGGTCCACCTTGCACCCCCAACGAGTTAGAACTTCGCCCGTCCGGCGCCCGCCGGACCGCGTCAGGGTACGACGCGGGACCCCGCCGTGTCAGCAAGGTCGTTCTGCCCGGCACCCCGACGGAGCAGCAGGAGCCCGGCGCCGAACACGGCGGCCATGGCCGCACCGGCGAGCGCGAACAGCACCGACGGGCCGAGTGCGGCGTAGCCAAGGGGTGCGAGCAGCCCCACCAGCGTGCCGCCCAGCATGTTGAGCGAGTTGATGAGGCCCTGCCCCGCGGCGACGTCGTCCTCGCCGCCGGTCCGGAGCATCGCGGTCTGCACCGCCGGGCTGGCGACGGCCTGGGGGAACGACTCGAGGATCGCGATCGCGGCGATGGCCACCGGCCAGGGCAAGGATCCGTAGAGCACCGTGACCGGCACGATGAGGCACATGGCGATGGTGGCGGCCCGCACCGGCCCGGTCCGGTCGGCGAGCCGTCCGCCGAACGGCGCCACCAGCACGATCGGCAACGAGTAGAGGCTCAGCGTCACGCCGATGAACAGGGTCGACGCGCCACGGTCCGACAGGTACCGCGCCCAGAGCGAGTCGTAGATGCCGACGGGCAAGAACAGCGCGAGCGACAACAGCGCGGTGCCGGCCGCCGACGGGACCTTGAGCAGGCGCAGCGAGGCAGTCAGCGCCGACTGCCGGCCGGGTGACGGCTCGACCTCTGGCAGCGGCCAGAACGCCAGCACCCCGGCGAGCAGCAGGTTGAGCAGGCCCAGCACGACGAACGGTGCGTCGAGCGAGAACGCCGAGGCCAGTGCCGTCCCGACCAGCGGACCCACCAGCAGTCCACCGAGCTCGGCGCTGACCAGCCGGCCCAGCTGGTGGCCGGCGTCGGCCGACCCGCCGGCCGTCATCACCTTGCGGACCGACGGAGTGAAGATGCCGAGGCCCAGTCCCTCGAGGACGCGTGCGCCGACGAACTGCCAGACCTCGGTCCCGGCGGCGAACCAGAGCACCGACACCCCGCACAGGACCGCGCCGCCCACCATCAGGGCGCGGGTGTGGCCGCGGTCGGCGAGGCCCGAGAAGAACAGTCCCGACACCAGCGCCGAGCCGAACGCCGCAGCGGAGATCAGCCCGAGGGAGGCGGTCGAGAACCCGAAGGTGTCCTGGATCTCGGCCAGGAGCGGGAAGACCAGCCCGACGCCCGCCAGCAGGACGCCGGTGGCGACGACCAGGAACCAGCTGGTGGCGCTGGAGACCTGTGAGTTGGGCGCCGCCTGCATCGGACCAGCCTGCCACGCCCACTCCGCTGCTGCTCTTGCAGACTCCCGACCGCTGAGCGGTCGAACCTCTTCAAGGTCCGCAGGCCCCTGTCGACCTTGACCCACATCGGCCGCAGGGCGGTCCAATTCCTTCAAGGTCGCGCTGCGGGCAGGATGTGGGGATGCCGAGGACGCACCGCATGCCGGCCGAGTGGGCGCCGCACGAGCGCACCGTCATGTGCTGGCCTGCCCGCGACGACCTGTGGGGCGCGCACCGCGCCCAGGCAGTCGACGAGTACGTCGGTGTGGCCGCCGCAGTCGCCCAGTTCGAGCCCGTCACGATGGTGGCCCCGCCCCGCTACGTCGAGGAGGCCGAGGCGCGCTGCGGCCCGCTCGCCGGCGACCTCACGGTGCTCGAGATGCCGATCGACGACTCGTGGGCCCGCGATTCCGGCCCCCTCTACGCGGTCGACAGCACCGGCCACCTGGTCGTGGTCGACGTCACCTTCAACTCGTG
>CAJANQ010000515.1 GCA_903941145.1 uncultured Actinomycetes bacterium | reverse complement strand
GGTCCAGACCTGCTGGCCCTTCTTGGCCATGACGATCGCCGTACCGGTGTCCTGGCAGCTGGGCAGGACCATGCCGGCCGAGACGTTGGCGTTCTGCAGCAGCGTGCGCGCCACGAAGTGGTCGTTCGGCGTGGCCTCGGTGTCGTCGAGGATCTTGCGCAGCTGGGCCAGGTGTCCGGGCCGGAACAGGTGTGAGATGTCACGCACGGCCTCGGCGGTCAGCAGCGTCAGCGCCTCCCGGTCCACCTCCAGGATCTTCTTGCCGCGGTACTCACCGACCGACACGAAGTCGCTGGTGATCTTGCGGTACTGGGTGTCCCCCTTGGTCAGGGGAAAGATCTCCGAGTAGTTGAAGTCGACCATCCGGCCACCCTACGCCCGTGGTCCGGACGGTTCGAAGGCGACCGCGCGGCTCCGGTCAGGAGGCGGTCGGGACCCAGTTGCCGTGGAACCCGAGCGGCACGCGGGCCGGCAGGTGCACCACGGCTGCGGGGTCGCCGGCCGGGTCGCCGGCGTGCAGGACCCACAGGTCGCTCGCACCACGGTCAGGGTCGGCGACCAGGGTCAGGACCCAGCCGTCGTCCTCGGGAGCATCGGGCGAGGACGGTACGAACACTGCCTCACCGACGGCATGGCCGTGGCCGAACTGGCGCTCGAGCACCTCGCCCGTCTGCAGGTCGTAACGAAGCACCCGGGAGTCGTCGAAGCCCAACCGCTCGTTGGTCGCGGAGAGTCCGACTGCCCACCCGAACCGGTGCGGACGGCCGACGACGCGCTCGTCGACCCGGGGGAACTCCAGCGCCCGGTCGTCGAGCTGGGTCTCGGTCACTGCGCCCGACGTCAGGTCGAGCGTCCAGCGCCAGAGGGTGGACGGCCCCTCGTCGGGGCCGTCGCGAACTGTGTCGAACATGCGCGGGTGACGCACCACGTCGAGGACCACGAGCTCGTGGCCGTCGCGACCTACTGCGTCGTAGGCGTTGAGCGGGTGGAACACGTAGCAGTTGCCGACCTCGAACCAGCGCAGGTCCTCAGTGCCGTGGCCGCCGCGAGGCAGCACCCCGACCCGGGCGCCGTAGGACTCGTCCCAGACGTAGGGGAACGATGCGCCCGCCGCCACGGCGTCGAGGTTGAACGTGACCGGCAGGTCGTAGAACACCGCGTACGTCGCCGTCAGCGACATGTCGTGCATCATCGGGTTCCCCGGCACGGGCACTTGCTCGATGCGGCGCAGCGCGGCGTCGGGCCCCAGCACCGTGTACTCGATGGAGTTCGGGTTGCCCCAGAAGTACGACGCCGTGTGGAGTTCGCCGGTGACCGGGTCGGCCTTGGGGTGCGCCGAGAACCCGTGCGGTAGACCGCCGCCAAAGTCGGTCCGGGCCACCGTCTCGAGCTCGTCGGTCAGCTCGACCGGCTTGGCCCCCGCCTCGACCAGGGCGAACGTCCTCCCGGCGTGCCCGATCACGTTCGTGTTGGGCGACAGGTCCATGCCCTCGGTCACCGGGCCACCCGGATCGGGGACGCCCAGCAGTCTGGGGACGTTGCCGGCACGGACCCACCGGTTCCGGTACCACTCGGCCCGGCCGTCCCGCAGACGCACACCGTGGACCATGCCGTCGCCGGTGAACCAGTGGTAGTTCGACGGGTCCGCCGCAATCGGGTTCGGGCCGTTACGCAGGTACCGCCCGTCGAGCGCCTCGGGAAGCGTCCCCTCTACCGGAAGGTCGGTCGCAGTGACCTCCTCGGTCACGGGGGCGTAGGCACCTTCCAGGTAACGGCTCGAAGTCATTGCGGTGCTGCTCCTGGGTCGGACGGGACGGACTCGTCAGAGGACTCGCTGCGGCGGCCGGTCGAGCGGAACGCCCGGGCCAGCAGCGACCCTTCGGGCGCGCTCGCGGCGGGGGCCGGCTCGGGCAGTTCCGCGGGCGGGTGCTCTGCCACCGGCGGGGCGGGCGCCGAGACGACCGGTGCGGTCGCGACGGGTTGCGGCGCGCCGGCGACGGTGGCGGGCGGACGGCCCGACGGCAGCACCTCGCCGGCCGGCCGGGGGGCGCGACGGTCGCTCACGGTCCAGCCCCGTGGCGCAGTCAGGCGCTCGGCGTGGAACTCGCAGACCTCCTGCACCGGCTCCGGATCGGCCGTCAGCTCGTCGAGCCAGACCTCGAGCACGTCGGAGTCGAACGACATGCGCGCCGTCGCAGGACGGCCACAACCAGGACGCATGCAGTTTCGACGCACCGGGCGAGGCTACCGCCCTGTTCCGCCGACCGGAACGTGGAACGCGGACGGCGAGGACCTTCGGTCCGCGCTCAGCGGAGCCGGGCCCGCACCGAGGTCAGCTCGACCCCGCCGCGGCCGAGCACCGTGGCAACCACCAGCTCGGCCAGCGGGTCGAGGCCGCCGCTGATGTCGGAGCCCGGTCGTGACTCGACGGCGAGCGAGCAGACCGCCACCCCGTGGGCGTCGAGCTCCGACCGCATGGACCCGGGGAGCGCCGGCGCGCCGGACGGGCCTGACTCGGGGTGCACGACCACGATGCGGCCAGAGTGCGCCGTGAGCGACGGCAGCAGACGGCGGGTCAGCTGGTACGGGCCGCGCAGCCCGCGCAGGTAGTCGTCGTCGAGACGGTCGAGCACCTCGTCGCCCGGGACCGCCGAGGTCGTCGGGCCGACCGACGGGACGACCACGTGGACCATCCCGACGACGGGTTCGCCGACGCGGGTCACGAACTCTGCCGCCCGGTCGACCTGTTCGGGCGACGCCAGGTCGCCGTCGAGCTCCAGGACCGGCGCGACCTCCGGGTCGGCCGCGTGGGTGGCCGGACCACCACCGACACCCGCCACCAGGCACCCCTGGCGGCCGAACGCGGCGCGGATCGCCTTCCCCAGCGGTCCACCGGGTCCTGTCACGACCACCATCGGCACGCTGCCCTGCGGCACCTCGAGGGCGACCGACGGCGCAGTTCCGCCAAAGAGTGGCACCGCCGGACCGCCTGGACGGGGCCGGCTGACCGCGCCCGAGGCCGGACGCACCCCGAAGACGGGCGTGCTGTCGTTGGGGTCGGCGGGAACGTCGGTCACCCGGGAAAGGGTACGGAGGATCGGCCGAGAACCGTCGCACTGCGCAGGATGCCCGGCCCCGGAGCGGGCCCGCACCTACGCTGGAACGGTGCCGATTCGACCCAGAAGCCTCAAGTCGCGCCAGGTCGCGGCCGACCTGAACGGCATGACCTCGAGAGCAGGCGCAACGTCGCGCCCACGTGCACTCCGGACGACGGCCGTCGTCGCGGCCCTGGTCCTCTCGGTGACCGCCGCACTCGGCGCCGCCGGCTCGGCCACCCCGCTCGGTGCGCAGTCCGGACCGACCTCGTTCACGTTCCACGGCAGCGGCTGGGGCCACGGCGTGGGGATGAGCCAGTACGGCGCCCGCGGTATGGCCACCAACGGCAGCACCGCCGACCAGATCCTCGCCTACTACTACTCCGGTGCCGCGGTGACGACCGTCGCCGAGAACACCGGCCACCGGGCGCTCGTGGCGCCGGCCGCTCCGTCGTTCACGTTCACGGCCGACCAGGCGCTGGTCGTCTACAAGGACAACAACGTCCCGGTCGGCATGACCGGCCCGGGCTCCGTCGTCACCGTGACCCGGTCCGGCGCCGGCATGACGGTCTCGGGCGCCCTCTCGGCCAGCGGCGGGTCCGTGAAGATCGACTTCGTCGGGCCAGCCAGGGTCTCGCCGCCGAACCACCGCTTCCAGTTCGGGACGCTCACCGTGGCGCTCGACGGCACGTCCAACCTGATGGTCCGCAACGAGAACCTGACCATGTCCGAGCTCCTGTACGGCCTGGGCGAGATGCCGTCGCTGTGGCCCACCGAGAGCCTCAAGGCACAGGCCATCGCCGCCCGCACCTTCGCCCAGAAGCGGCGGGCCGCGAACGGCGACCTGCGGTCGTGGATGGACATCTCGCTCATCGGGTACGACAAGGTGACCTCGGGCTCGTTCGACCGTTGGAAGGCAGCCGTCGACTCCACCGTCGGCCGCGTCGTCACCTACAACGGTGGCCTCATCGACGCCCTCTTCTCGGCTTCGAGCGGCGGCTACACCGAGAACAGCGAGTACGTCTTCATCTCGGCGCTCCCTTACCTGCGGGCAAAGCCGGACCCGGGCGACCTGGTCGCCGGCAACCCCCATGCCTCGTGGACGCGTACCTTCACCGCGGCCGAGCTCGGGAGCTGGTTCGGGGTCGGGACGGCGACGTCGGTGAGCATCACCGGCAACGTG
>CAJANQ010000514.1 GCA_903941145.1 uncultured Actinomycetes bacterium | reverse complement strand
CGGCGACGAAGCCGCCGTGGTCGACCTTCCCGACAAGGTCACGTTCGCAGCGCAGGCCGGCGACGTGGTGAGGATCTGGACGCCCGGCGGCGGGGGCTGGGGCCCGGCCGCCGACGGGGCCACGGGGTAGCGCCGTCCCGGTTTGGTCGTGCAGCGGCGCCCCTCACTAGGGTTCTGCGCATGCTGGAACTGAATGGTGCATCTGCTCTTGTGACCGGTGGGGCTTCGGGCCTTGGTGCTGCGGCCGTCACGGCCCTCGCCGCCCAGGGCGCCCACGTGGTCATCATGGATCTCGAGTCGCAGGAGGAGAAGGCCAACGAGCTGCTCGCCGCGTGCGGCGGCACGGGCGCCTTCGCCCCGTGCGACGTCACGAACACCGAGCAGGTGATCGCGGCCGTCGAGACCGCCAAGGGCCTCGGCCCGGTGCGTGCGCTCGTGAACTCGGCCGGCGTCGGCTGGGCCACCCGCACGATCGGCAAGGACGGCACGTACGAGTCGGCCCACGACCTCGACGTGTTCCGCAAGGTCATCGACATCAACCTGACCGGCACGTTCAACTGCATCCGCATCGCCGCCACGGCCATGTCGACCACCGAGCCGGACGCCGACGGCGCCCGCGGTGCGATCGTCAACACCGCCTCCGTCGCTGCCTGCGAGGGCCAGATCGGCCAGGCCGCCTACTCGGCGTCGAAGGCCGGCATCGTCGGCATGACCCTCACGGTCGCCCGTGACCTCGCCGCCGTCGGCGTGCGGGTGAACACGATCATCCCGGGCCTGTTCGACACCCCGATCTACGGCCAGGGCGAGGCCTCGGAGCAGTTCAAGGAGCGCCTGAGCGTGGGCACCCTGTTCCCCAAGCGCCTGGGCTACCCCGAGGAGTACGCGTCGCTGGCCGTCGAGCTGCTGCGCAACTCGTACATCAACGGCGAGTCCGTGCGTGCCGACTCCGGCATGCGCATGCAGCCCAAGTGATCTGACGCAGCTGCGTCGAAGAACTGAACGAGGCCCGGGCGCTGAGCCCGGGCCTCGTCGCGTGCGACCTGCCAGCGGCCGCGGCCGTCACCGCGACGGTCGCGTCCCGCCCGACCTTGATGAACCCGTGCTCCTGGGGGGTCGTCCTTCTTCAAGGTCCGACATGGGCATCCGACCTTGAAGATTGCGGGCCGCCCGAAGGTCGGAAATCTTCAAGATCCGACGGGGGCGTGGCGGGGGCTAGAGGGGGGTGCCGGGGTGCAGGACGGTGCAGGCGGCGGGGACGCGGTTGGCCTTGCCGAGCCAGAACGCGTGGTCGGCGGCGTCTAGGAGGGCGTGGTCGCCGGAGGTGTTGCCGTAGGACCACAGCTCGGGCGACGGGTCCCCGGTCGACTCCAGCCAGCGACGCAGCCGGACGACCTTCTCCTCGGCCCGGACGTTGGGGCCGACGATCGCACCGGTCAGTCGGCCGTCGACGACCTCGGTCTCCACCGCGATCACGTGGCCGACGCCGAGGGTCGCCGCCACCGGCCGCAGGTACTGGACCATCGAGGCCGACACGAACACCGTCTCGAACCCGGCGTCGAGGTGGGCCCTGACCCGGTCGACCATGAACGGCCGCAGCTTCGACGTCACCAGCTCCTTGGCGTACGCCGCGCCGAGCGCGTCGAGCTCGTCGGCGGACCGTCCGGCGAGCAGGAGCTCGACCATCCGGGCCTTCACATCGTCGCGGTTGCGCAGGTTCACCGTGCCGCGCGCACCGTGCAGGCCGAGCTGCGCGGCGACCGACGCGAACTTGGACGGCCCGGCGGCCCTCACCAGGAACGGGACCAGCGTGTCCCGCCTGGAGACGGTGCCGTCGAAGTCGAACGCCGCGACCTTGCGCGTCATGGCAGCGACCGGCCTAGAGGTCGGCGCGGTGCTCGAAGTAGGCGACGAGCCGGTCGAGCGTGGCGTTGACGTTGGCCTCGTTGCGCCTGGGCCAGCCCATGAGCTCGACGTACTGGGTGGACTTGGAGGTCGACCAGTCGAACGACTCGGTGACCACGGTGCCGCCGTCGTCGGACGGCTCGAGCTCGTAGCGCCAGCGCCAGCCCCCGAGGTGGGCCCAGGCGATGAGACGGTCCTGCTCGAACTCCACGACGGTGTTGGCGATCAGGTACGGCACGACGATCCGGTTGGAGGTCGTGAACTTGTCGCCGAGGGAGAGCTCCTTGACCTTCGTCCGCGAACCCATGACGTGGCCGGAGCCGTCGATCACCGAGTGCATCGACGGGTCGCGCAGCAGGGCGAACACCTTGTCGGGCGGGGCGGGGACGGTGCGGGTCGCACTCACGCTCTTGTCGGCCATCGGAACCCTCCGGTCATGGTGACGTCAGCCCGGTCCGGG
>CAJANQ010000513.1 GCA_903941145.1 uncultured Actinomycetes bacterium | reverse complement strand
GACTCGGTCCGTCTGCAGACCAAGCTCATCGCCCTGGAGTTCCCGGCCTACGAGGGGCTCCTCAACGCCGACCAACCCAACCAGCTGACGATCGACCGGGTGGTGTTCATGGACGCGGTCAAGCGCATGCGCCTCATGGCCCAGGCCGAGACGCCGCTTCTGCTCACACTTCGCACCGACTCGGTCGAGCTGCGGGTGGACGCCCCCGACGTGGGTGTGGCCACCGAGGAGATCGACGCCAAGTACGACGGCGAGGAGATGGTCATCGGCTTCAAGCCGGAGTACCTCTACGAGGGACTCGAGCTCATCTCTGACGACGAGGTCCAGCTCTTCATGCAGGGACCTCTCAAGCCCGCCAGGCTTCAGTCGGTATCCAGCCAGGACTTCCGGTACATCCTTATGCCGCAGAAGATCCCCACCGGTGTTGGTGTCGGCAGTCGTCCCGCCGGCGAGCAGTTCTGACGCAGGTCAGACCTCAGGGTGCATCTCCAGCACGTCTGGCTGAACGACTTCAGGTCCTACCCGTCACTCGACGTCGAGCTCCCGGCCGGACTCACCGCGCTGCTGGGCCGTAACGGCCAGGGGAAGTCGAACGTCCTCGAGGCGGTGGCCTACCTCGCCACGCTGGAGTCCTTCCGTGGTGCTCCTGCCGATGCGCTCGTCCGCAGGGGCGCGAGTTCCGCCGTCGTCCGGGGCCAGGTCCTGGTCGACGGCCGTGAACAGTTGATCGAGGCGGAGATCAATCCGGCGGGTCGGAACAGGGTCCAGGTCAACCGTCAGCGCCTCCAGAGGACCCGTGACCTTGTCGAGGCGCTCCGGGTGACCGTGTTCGCTCCGGACGACCTGGAACTGCTCAAGGGCGGCCCAGCAGTCCGCAGGAGCTACCTGGACAAGGCGCTGGTGCTGGAGCGGCCAGCGGTCGACTCGGTCCGGAGCGACTTCGAGAAGGCCCTCCGGCAGCGGAACGCCCTGCTGAAGCAGTGCAAGGGCCGTCTCGACGAGGCAGCCGGACTGACGCTCGACGTCTGGGACCTCAAGCTGGCCCAGGCCGGCGAGGAGCTGACCCGGCTGCGCCGGGACCTGGCGGACCGGCTCAGTCCCGTGACCACCCGGGCGTACCGGGACGTGGCCGGCGAGACCTCCGAGGTTCGTCTGGTCTACGTGAGCGAGTGGCACGAGCGGGGTCTGGCCGCGGCCCTGGTCGACTCTCGGGCCGCCGACGTCCGGCGCGGCACGACCCTGGTCGGCCCGCACCGGGACGACCTGCTGGTCCTACTGAACGACATGCCGTCCAGGACTCACGCGTCACAGGGGGAACAGCGGTCGTTGGCCCTCGGGCTTCGCCTGGGGGTCCACCGGCTGGTCACCAGCCGCATGGGCGTACCGCCGGTCCTCCTGCTCGACGACGTCTTTTCCGAGCTCGACCCGGAACGGTCAGTGGCCCTGCTCGCGGCGCTTCCACAAGGACAGACGCTTCTGTCGTCAGCCACGGAGCTCCCGCCCGGGGCGGTTGCCGACCTCACCCTGGACGTGACCACCGGGCGGCTCGACCCTCGGTAGCAACCCCCTGACGGTCGTGCCACAGCAGCCGGGTACGGTGGCCGACATGGGTTGGGAACCACTTCCGGACGACCGACGGACCATCCGCCCGGTGTCGACGTCCCTCGACCGGCTGCGCCGGACCCTTGGTCTTGCCCGGTCGGACACGTTCGCCCAGGTCGAGGAGAGCTGGACGCAGCTGGTGGGCCAGCGCCTCGCCCCCCACGCGCAGCCCAGGTCCCTGCGTGACGGGGTCCTTGTCGTCGTCGTTCAGGACCCGGCCGTCGCAGAGCATTTCAGGTGGTCCGCGAACGATCTGATGCAGGCGGTGAACGCTGTGTGCGGGGGCGCGGAGGTGAGCTCTGTGGAGGTTCGTGTCGGACCCCTCGAGGACGATGGTCCGCGACCAGGTCCGGATCGCCCGGAATCCCAATAACGGCAAGGAAAAACCGGGGACTGAAATCCGGTCGAATGACCCCTGGATGTCGCCCGGGAGTGGTAGGGTACGGCCCGGGTCAGTTGCCGTTCTCCACAAGGTTGTCCACATAGTTATCCACAGCGTTGTGGATCGTGTGGAGCGAACCGGAGACGGTGTGTGTGGCCCCTCGATCCACCCCTCCTGGAGGCTCTCTTGTCCGCGAAGCCCAGCAGCTACGGCGCTGACTCAATTCAGGTGCTCGAAGGCCTTGAGGCCGTCCGGAAGCGCCCGGGCATGTACATCGGTTCGACCGGTCCCAACGGGCTCCACCACATGGTCTACGAGGTCGTCGACAACTCGGTGGACGAAGCCATGGCTGGCTACTGCACCCACATCGAGGTCCGCCTCCTCGCCGACGGTGGTTGTGAGGTCGTCGACAACGGCCGCGGCATCCCCGTCGACCCCCATTCCCAGTACGAGGACATGACGGCGGCGGAGGTGGTGCTCACCGTCCTGCACGCCGGCGGCAAGTTCGGCGGCGGTGGCTACAAGGTCTCAGGTGGACTCCACGGCGTGGGCATCTCGGTGGTCAACGCACTCTCGTCCAGGGTGGAGGTCGAGATCGACCGTGACGGCACCCGCTACGGCATGTCGTTCATCGAGGGTGGCAGGCCGGACCAGAAGCTCAAGCCCATTGGCGACTCTCCCGCAGGCGACGACGGCACCCCCAGGACCGGCACGACGGTCCGGTTCTGGCCCGACCCGACGGTCTTCGACGAGATCGTGTTCCGCGCCACCACGCTCACCGAGCGCCTGCAGATGATGGCGTTCCTCAACGCCGGGCTGAAGATCACGTTCACCGACGAACGGCCCGACGCGGCCAACCCGGAGCCGCTCGTGTACTGCTACGAGGGCGGTATTCGCGACTTCGTGGTGCACGTCAACGAGTCCAAGGAGCCCCTCTTCCCCGAGGTCGGCTACTTCAAGGCCGCCGACGAGACCGATCCCGCTGCTGCGATGGAGGTCGAAGTCGCGTTCCAGTGGAACACCGGCTTCCAGACCGACGGTCTGCACTCGTTCGCCAACGGCATCAACACGATCGAGGGCGGCATGCACGTCGAGGGCTTCAGGAAGTCCCTCACCAACACCGTCAACAAGTACGCCCGTGAGGCCGGTCTGCTCAAGGAGAAGGAGCCGAACCTCCAGGGCGAGGACATCCGGGAGGGTCTCAGCGCCATCATCTCGATCAAGCTCGCCGAGCCCCAGTTCGAGGGCCAGTCCAAGGGCAAGCTGGGCAACGTGCCGGCCCGGTCGCTGGCCGAGAAGGCCACCAACGACAAGCTCGCAGAGTGGCTCGGGGAGCACCCGGCTGCGGCCAAGGCGATCGTGGCCAAGGCCAACCAGGCCGCCAAGGCCCGCGTCGCGGCCCAGAGCGCCCGTGACGCCACCCGCCG
>CAJANQ010000512.1 GCA_903941145.1 uncultured Actinomycetes bacterium | reverse complement strand
GACGACGGCCAGGTTCATGGCCGACTCGACGAACGTGAGCGCGGAGCCGAGCCGCGGGTCGACGGCGCACCACAGGTGGTTGCCGTCGGTGGTGAGGGCCAAGCCGCGGCCGGTGTCGGCCCCGGTGGTCGGGTGCTTCAGCCGCAGAACCGCGGCGTCGCCGCCAGGCGTCTCGACCGAGTTGAGGAACAGCTGGTGGTCGTACTGCGAGTACACCCACGAGGTGTCGGCCAGCATCGCCTGCAGGTCGGCGGCGACGTCGGTCGGCGCCGGGAGCGAGTTGGCGGAGTCGGCGCGGCGGTCGGCCAGGTCGGCCGGCTCGGCGCGGGGGCGGTCGTAGAGCGGGGCGTCCTCCTCGAGCGACTTGGCGGGCACGTCGGCCAGCACCTCGCCGTCACGGTCGGACATGACCCGCAGGCGGCCCGAGCCGGTGACCTCGCCGATGACCGTGGCGCGGATCTCCCAGCGGCGGGCGATCTCGAGCACGGCGTCGAGGTTGGAGGGCTCGACGATGGCGAGCATGCGCTCCTGGGACTCCGAGGTCATGACCTCGAACGGCTCCATGCCCTGCTCGCGCTGCGGGATGGGCGCCACGTAGACGTCCATGCCGGCGCCGCCCTTGGCCGCGGTCTCCGAGGTGGCGCACGTGATCCCGGCGCCGCCCAGGTCCTGCACGCCGACGGCCAGGCTGCGGTCCAGCAGCTCGAGGCAGGCCTCGATGAGCCGCTTCTCCTCGAAGGGGTCGCCCACCTGCACGCTCGGACGCTTGTCCGCGTCGGAGCCGTCGTCGGAGAACTCGGCCGAGGCCAGGACCGACACGCCGCCGATGCCGTCGCGGCCGGTGCTCGAACCGAGCAGCACGGCCAGGTTGCCGACACCCTCGGCGCGGCCCAGGACCAGCCGCTCGGTCGGCATGATGCCGAGCGCCAGCACGTTCACGAGCGGGTTCTCGGCGTAGCACTCGTCGAAGACGGTCTCGCCACCGATGTTGGGCACGCCGACGGAGTTGCCGTAGCCGGAGATGCCGGACACGACACCCTCGGCGATCCAGCGGGACCGGGCGTCGTCGAGCGGGCCGAGGCGCAGCGGGTCCATGACGGCGATGGGCCGGGCGCCCATCGAGAAGATGTCGCGGAGGATGCCGCCGACGCCGGTGGCCGCACCTTGGTAGGGCTCGATGGCGGACGGGTGGTTGTGCGACTCGATGCGCAGCGCGGCGGCGATGCCGTCGCCCACGTCGACCACGCCGGCACCCTCGCCGGGGCCGACCAGGACCCACTCCGCGGTGGTCGGGAACCGCTTGAGGTGCAGGCGCGAGCTCTTGTAGGAGCAATGCTCGGACCACATGACCGAGTACATCGCGAGCTCGAGATGGTTGGGCTCGCGGCCCTGGATCTCCTTGATGAGCTCATACTCGTCGTCGGTCAGACCGAGGGAGCGGTGGACGGGTTCGGGGGTCGCTGCGTCGCCGGCGGGCATGGCCCTGAACCTAGTTGGCCGCAGGACCCCGTCGGACCGGCCCGTCAGTGCTTGCACCGGTCACGACCAGGGGTGTGGACTGTCCGGCTATGGCAGCACCCAAGTCCAAGATGACCGACGAGCACAAGGCCGCGCTCGCAGCAGGGCGTGCCGAGGGTCGCGCCGTGCGCGCGTACCTCGAGGCGCTCGACCAGCACCGCCCCAAGCGGGGCCGCAAGCGCACCCCGGACTCGGTCAACGCCCGGCTCGCCAAGATCGACTCCGAACTGGTGTCGGCCGACCCCATGACCCGACTGTCGCTGGTCCAGGAGCGTCTCGACCTGCTCACCGAGCTGGAGTCGCTGACCACTACGGTCGACCTGACCGCCCTGGAGTCCGACTTCGTGAAGTCCGCCAAGGGCTACGGCGAGCGCAAGGGCATCTCGTACGCCGCGTGGCGCGAGGTCGGCGTGAGCGCCGCGACCCT
>CAJANQ010000511.1 GCA_903941145.1 uncultured Actinomycetes bacterium | reverse complement strand
GGCCTGCGGGTGCTCGCCGTGGCCACCCGTGAGCTGCCCGTGTCGGCCGCCGACTACACCGGCGACCTTGCGGCCGAGGTCTCGGACCTTGACCTGCAGATGCTCGTCGGCATCCTGGACCCGGCCCGGCCCGAGGCCGTGGCCGCCATCGCCGAGTGCCACCGGGCCGGCATCGCCGTGAAGATGATCACCGGCGACCACGCCTCGACCGCGGGCGCCATCGCCGCCCAGCTGGGCGTCAAGGGCCGCGTCGTGACCGGCGCCGACCTCGAGGCCATGAGCGACGAGGAGCTCGCCGCTCAGATCCACGACATCGGGGTGTGCGCCCGGGTGTCGCCCCAGCACAAGGTCCGTGTCGTCACGGCGCTGCAGTCGCTCGGCGAGGTCGTCGCCATGACGGGCGACGGCGTCAACGACGCGGCGTCGCTGCGCCAGGCCGAGATCGGTGTCGCCATGGGCATCACCGGCACCGAGGTCACCAAGGAGGCCGGGGACATGATCCTGGCCGACGACAACTTCGCGACCATCGTCGAGGCCGTCGAGCGTGGCCGGGCCATCTACGACAACATCGTCACGTTCGTCCGGTTCCAGCTGGCCACCAACATCTCGGCGCTGTCCGCGATCCTGCTGATCCGTCTCCTGGGCTACCCGGCGATCTTCAACCCCATCCAGGTGCTGTTCGTCAACATCATCGCCGACGGCCCGCCCGCCATGTCGCTGGGCGTCGACCCGCCCAAGCCGGGGGTCATGGACCGTGCGCCGCGCGACCGCAACGAACGGATCCTCTCCGGCAGGCGCCTGGTGCGGATCTGCTGGACCGCCGCGGTGATGGTGGCGCTCACGATGTGGGTGTTCCTGTCGCAGGACCCCACGACGAAGCCGAGCGAGGTGGCAGGGGACTCGGCCTACACGCTGGCGTTCACGCTCTTCGTGTTCCTGCAGATGGCCAACGCGCTCTGCGTGCGGGCCGGGGACCTGTCGCTGTTCAACCGGTACACGCTGACCAACCGGACGCTGCTGATCTCGGTCGCGGCGATCGTGGCCTCGCAGGTCGTGATCGTGCAGGTGCCGTTCTTCGAGAAGATCTTCGAGACGGTGCCGCTCACGCTGGCCGAGTGGCGCACGGCGCTGCTCGTGCCGCTCGTGTTCATCGCGGTCGAAGAGCTCCGCAAGGTCGGTGTGCGGCTGGTGCGCCGCCGCAATGCCCCGGCAGAGCTGGCCCCCTCGGCCCCCTCGGCGGCCTAGTCCCCGCCAGTTACCTCCGGTCGGCCTGACCGGACCAGATCCGGCTCAGCCGGCGACCTCGTAGCCGGCCTCGTCGATCGCCGCCCGGACCTGCTCGTCGAGCGCGGCGGGGTCCTGGGCCGTCACGGTGACCGTCTTGGCCGCCAGGTCGACGACCACGGACTCCACGCCCTCGATCGGCCCGACCTCGCCCTGGATGGCGGCCTCGCAGTGCCCGCAGCTGATGCCGGGCACGGAGTAGGTGGCGGTGCTCATGGGGTCCTCCGTCGCCGACGGTTCAGTCGGCCTGTCAGTTCAGTCGGCCTGTCAGTTCAGTCGGCGAGGAGCCCGGCGATCGCGGCGACGATCGCCTCGTCGTTGGGCTCGACGGTCGGGCCGAAGCGGGCGACCACGTTGCCGTCGCCGTCCACCAGGAACTTCTCGAAGTTCCAGC
>CAJANQ010000510.1 GCA_903941145.1 uncultured Actinomycetes bacterium | reverse complement strand
GCGGCTCTCCCGGACGGCCAGCGGCGCGTTCTCGGCGATCTCGGCTGCGAGCGCCTTGGCGGTCTCGAGGGCCTCGCCCTCCTCGCACAGCCGGTTGACCCAGCCGAAGTGGTACGCCCGCTCCGCAGAGAAGTCGAGGCTGCCGGTAAGGGCCAGCTCCATCGCGACGTTGCGCGGGATCTTGCGCGGGAGGCGGAAGAGGCCGCCGGCCGCAGCGACCAGGTTGCGCTTGACCTCGGGGATGCCGAACTTGGCGGTCTTGGATGCGACCACCAGGTCGGCGGCCAGGACCAGCTCGGTACCGCCAGCCAGCGCCGGCCCGTCCACCGCAGCGATGACTGGCTTGGTGCGCTCACGCATCACGAAGCCACCGAAGCCGCCCTTGGCCGTGGTCATGCCACCCGGGTCGACAGCCATCTGCTTCAGGTCGGCGCCGGCGCAGAAGATGTAGCCCTTCTCCGTCTGAGCGCCGGTGAGGATGCCCACCCACACCTCGTCGTCGGCCTCCATCTGGTCGATGGCGGCCTCGATGCCCTGTGCGACCTCGCTGTTCACCGCGTTCCGGGCGCCCGGACGGTTGATGGTGATGATGGCGACGTTGCCCTGCTTTTCGTACTCAACAGTCATGGTCGCAGAGTAGTCCGCAGCCGGATCTGGGCTCCCAACCCGGGTAGGTTCTCGACGTGGACCTCCCTGCACCCAAGGTGGTCGTGTTCGACCTTGACGGCACGCTCGTCGACTCCGACGCGGCGCTCGTCGCTCCGTTCGTGCAGCTCGGTGTCGACCCGGCGGACATCACGTTCGGCCATGCGGTCGCGGAGGAGTGTGCGCGGCTCGGGATCTCGATGTCCGACTACGTCGGCGCCTACGACACCAAGGTCGTCGAGGCGTTCGACGGCGTGCAGACCGTGCTCGACGCCGTGCCCCGCTGGGCCGTGTGCTCCAACAAGCACCCCGAGTCGGGCCGGGCCGAGCTCGAACGGCTGGGCTGGGAGCCCGAGGTCGCGATGTTCGCCGACGAGTTCGGGTGGGCGCACAAGTCGCTCCCGCCGGTCCTTGAACGGCTCGCGGTCGGCCCGGCCGAGGTGCTCATGGTCGGCGACAGCAACGGCGACCTGCACTGCGCAGAGCAGGTCGGCTGCGACTTCGCCTGGGCCGGTTGGAACCCCCGGGTGGCCGAGGCCGGTCCGGGCGGGACGGTGCTGGACCGCCCGTCAGTCCTGCTCTGGCTCCTCGGCATCTTCGACTGAACCAGCCTCGCTGGCCTCGGACGGTGGCTCATCTGCGGGTGCAGCGTCCTCGGCCGGAGCGGGCTCCTCAGCGGGTGCGGGCTCATCAGCAGGTACAGCGTCCTCTGCCGGAGCAGGCTCCTCTGCGGGTGCAGCGTCCTCAGCGGGTGCTGTGTCGGCAACTGGTGCCTCGGCGGTCGGGGCGTCGGCCTTGGGCGCATCGGCCTTGGGCGCGTCGTTCGAATCCTTGTCCTCAGGCTCCTCTCCCTTCGGCGCCGCGGCCTTGGGCGC
>CAJANQ010000509.1 GCA_903941145.1 uncultured Actinomycetes bacterium | reverse complement strand
GCCCGAGGCCTGGGTCGGCTTGATCGTGTCGACCATGTCGAGGGTCTTCCACATGGTCTCGGGGGTCTCGCCCGGGATGCCGTAGATGGTGGAGACGAAGGACCGGATCCCGTGCTCGTGGATGAGCTTGGCCTTCTCGTAGATCAGCTCGTCGGTCATGGGCCGTTCCATGAGCGACTTGCGGACGTCGGCGTCGCCGGAGTCGACGCCCATGAACAGCATCGAACAGTTGGCGGCGGCCATGGCCTTCATGAGGCGGGGCTTGATGGTCGTCGGGTAGCCGAAGCAGTACCAGGGCAGCCCGATCTCGTCCTTGTAGACCTCGCAGAACTCCTCGACCCACAGCACGTTGGTCGTGAAGTTGTCGTCGTGGAGCGACACGAACGACGGGTCGTAGGTGCGGAGGTTCTGCTTCAGCTCCTCCATCACGTTGGCGACGGTCCGCTTGCGCAGGAAGTCGCCCTTCCCGTCGAAGATCTCGCGCTGGTAGTGGATGTTGCAGAACGTGCACTTGAACGGGCAGCCGCGGCCGGTGAACACCTCGAGCACGTCGCGGAACGCGCCTGCCTCCCACCAGAGCTGCTTCTCCGGGAAGGGGAGGACGTCGAGGTCGTTCTCGAGCATCCCGATCTCGTTGCGGTGGACCACGCCGTCCTTCTTGACCCACATGGTCGGGACGTCCGTGTAGTCCTCGCCGCGTGACATACGGGCCACCAGCTCGAGCAGCGACAGCTCGCCCTCGCCGATGCAGACCACGTCGACCCACCAGTGGTTGATCACGTACTCCGGCAGCGCCTGTGCGTGGTGGCCGCCGACGACGACGGGCACCCCGAGCTCGCGCTTGAGGCGCTCCCCCATCCGTGACGCGTGCGACCACAGGTTGGTCGGTGCGCCGATGCACACCAGGTCGGGGTTGAACGACCTGGCCCGCTCGACCAGCGCCTCGGGTCGGTTGAGACGCGCCAGCGCGGGCATGTTCATCACCGTGTTGTCGTCGAGGCCGGGTTCGAAGATCAGGTCGATCTCGTGCCCATGGCTGGTCAGCATGGACATGAGGTAGCCGAGCCCAAGGCTCTCGATCCCCCGGTACCAGAAGAGCACCTTCACCGTTGCAGTCTCCGGCACGACCCCCGGATCGTCAAGGCACCAATCAGGAACGGAGCCGGCGGCGCAGGCGCCAGAGGTCCTCCACGGTCGAGACGCCGTCGCGTACGGGGCGGATCGAGGACCCGTCGGCGTGGTGCCAGCGGACCGGCATGTCGACGGTCCGCAGCCCCGCCCGACGGGCCCGCATCAGCAGCTCGATGTCGAAGGCGAACCCCTGGCTGGTCGTGGCCGACACGACCGGGGCCGTGGTGGCCCGTCGGAGGACCTTGATCCCGCACTGGGGGTCGGACGAGGTCTGCAGACCCATGAGCCGGACCAGCTGGAGGAACACGCCGCCGCCGATCCGCCGGGCCCTCGGCTGGGGCGACGTGAACGAGCTCCCCGGAAGGCGGCGGCTGCCGACCACGACGTCGGCGTCCGCCACTGCAGCGACGAGCGGGCCCAACGCGGCCGGTTCGACGGGCAGGTCGGCGTCGAGGAACACGACGACCGGGGCGGCTGCTGCGGCGAACCCCTCCACGAGCGCGGCACCCTTGCCCTGGTTCACCGGGTTGGTGACGACCACGATCCGGGGCTCGGAACGGGCGGCGTCGAGCGCCACCTCTGCGGTGCGGTCCGACGATCCGTCGTCGGAGACCACGAGCTGCCACCCGGGGCCGAACACGTCGTCGAGCTCACCCACGAGCCGCCCCAGGGTGGGCGGCAGGCGCAGCTCCTCGTCGAACGCCGGCACGACAAGGCTGACGGTCGGGATCCCCGGTGCGGGTTCGCTGGTGGTCGGGTCGGTCATGGCGCGGTCGAAAGTGGCCTGAACCTGCAGGCAGCGGGCCGGAGGTCCCCCCTCCTTGTCACCCTGCGTGACCCCGGTCATCATCTTCGCGTGACCACGACCCGGAACAACAGCCCCACCGACGGGCTGGAGGAACCGGTCGGAGAGGACCAGGAACCTGCGGCTCCGGTGACCACCGGCCGGGGGCCGCTGGGCCTGCTCGACCGACACCCCTACCTGGTCGTCGCAGTCGTCGCCGCGATGGTCGGCACCGCCCATGCGGTCTGGATCTGGACGCACCGCCACCTGGGGGCGTTCGACCCGGACGAGGCGGGCTACATCGCCAACGCACTCCGGTTCCAGCGGTCGATCGACCTGGGCAACCCGATGGCCTTCGTGCGAACGGTCGGTGGGACCGGCACCGGACCCGTCGTCCCGTTCCTGTCGCTCCCGTTCCTGCTGCTCGGCCCCCGCGACCCCCGCATGGCGATGATGGTCCAGCCCGTGCTGCTGGTCGTCTCGGCGTTGGCGGTGGCCGGCATCGCCCGGCGGCTCGCCGGGCCCAGGACGGCGGTGGCCGCAGGACTGGTGTGGGCCACCCTGCCCACGGTGGCGCTGGCCACTCAGTCGTACTGGCTCGGTCTGGGCGCTGCGACCTTTGCCGCCCTGGCGGTCTGGGCGCTGTTCGAGTCGGACCGGCTCACCAACCGCTGGACGTACGCCTACGGGGCGTGCATCGCGCTCATGGCGATGAGTCGCACCATGGCGGTGGCGTTCGCACCGGCCCTCGGACTGGCCGGCGTCGTGGTGGCCGGACGGGACAAGAAGGCCTGGTGGGGGCTGGTCAAGGCGGGCCTGGTGGCGGTCGCCATGGCCGGTCCGTGGTGGCTGGTCAACTGGGACTCGCTCACCGAGTACCTGTTCTCGTACGGGTACGGGAAGCGCGCCGCGTTGTTTGGCCAGGGCACCGTGGTGGACCGGATCTGGTTCCGGCTCACCCGTATCGGCGAGTCCACCAACCTCAGCACGGCGAGCGACTGGTCGAACCCGGTGCAGGCCGTCGTGGCGGTCACGGTCGCCAGCTCGGCATGG
>CAJANQ010000508.1 GCA_903941145.1 uncultured Actinomycetes bacterium | reverse complement strand
GCCTCGGCCTGGGTCTCGCGGACGACGACGTGGCACCGGAACCCGAACCGGAGCGTGCGGCCGTGCTCCTGGGCGCGGCGGCGCATGTCGGCCACGAGCTCGGCCGCGCTGTCGAGCGGCTCCGGCCACATCAGGTAGACGTCGGCGTGCTCCGCCGCGACGTCACGCGCCGCCTCGGACAGACCGCCGAAGTAGAGGGGCGGGCAGACCCCGTCTCGCATACCCAGGCGCGGCGGGTCCAGCTCGAGGTCGTAGAACTCGCCGTGGTGGTCGACCCGTCCGCCGTCGAGCAGCGTCCGGAGGACCGACATGACCTCGGCGGTCCGCCGGTAGCGCGGCGACGACTCGAGCGTCTCCCCCGGCATGTCCGACGAGATGATGTTCACGGTCAGGCGGCTGCGGCCGTCGGCACCGGGCGTGAGCACCTGGTCGAGCGTCGCCAGCTGGCGGGCCAGCTGCGGCGGCCAGAGCTCGGCGGCGCGGACCGCGAGCAGCAGGCTGGTCGTGCTGGTCGTCGGGGCCACGGCGGCGGCGAACGCCGTCGCGTCGATCCCGAGCGTGTACCCCGACGGCAGGAGGACGTTGTCGAACCCGAGCCGGTCGACCGTCCGCACGATGTCGCCGCAGTGGTCGACGCTCGAGACCAGCGACGGGTCGGGCACCCCCAGGAACTCGTAGTCGTCGTCGCACAGCGCGGCGAACCACGCGATCTCGAGCGGTCCGTAGGGCGCGGTCACGGCATGGGCTCCCCTCGCGAGGCGACCAGCACGGCGTACCAGTCGGCGCGGTCCAGTTGGACCGAGGTCGCAGTTGCCAGCTCGGCCAGCCGGTCGACCTGCTGGGTCCCGACGATCGGCACCGGTCCGGACGGGTGGGCCAGGACCCAGGCCAGCGCGACCGCGGCGCGCGTCGAGCCGTGCTCCGCCGCGATCCGGTCGAGCTCGGCGTGGACTGCGGAGGTGCGGTCGTCGGTGGCCGCCACCCCGGTGCCCAGCCGGCCACCCCCGAGCGGGGACCAGGCCAGCGGCGTGCGCCCGTCGCGCAGGGCGTCGTCGAGCGTGCCGTCGGTGATCGGGTCCAGGCAGAGGGCACTCAGCTCCGGCTGGGTGGTCACGACCGGGAACCCCAGGTGCGCGACCAGCGCGTCGGTCTGGGCCCGGGTGAAGTTGGAGACGCCGACCTCACGAACGAGCCCGTCCCCGACCAGCGCCATGAGCGCTGCGGCCAGGTCGGCCGGGTGGGCCAGCAGGTCCGGGCGGTGCACCTGGTAGAGGTCGACCTGGTCCACGCCGAGCCGCTCGAGCGACGCCCGGCACGCGGCCACCAGGTACTCGGGTGACTGGTCGTACGGAACCGGCGGCCGGATGCCGCCCTTGGTGGCCAGGACGATCCGCTCGCGAAGTCCGGGGGTGGACGCCAGCACCTCGCCCAGGAGCGCCTCGGCGGCGCCGAAGCCGGCAGCACCGTCGAACCCGTAGATGTCGGCCGTGTCCACCAGGGTCATGCCGAGCTCGACGGCGGCCAGGACCTTCTCCCTGGCCTCGCCGACCGGCGTGCCCGCGAACCGCCAGCAGCCGTAGGAGACCGCGCCGACCTCGAGGGAGGACGTACCCAGCCGGCGGGTCGCCGCGGGCAGCGCCAGCGTCGTGGTCACCTCGGGCCGTGGCAGGGGCGAGGTCGATGCGGAGTCTGCTGCAGGCGGCACGGCGGGCACGGTAGTCGCGGTGCCGCCTGACGCTACGTCCCGACCGCTACCACCCTGCGTGGCCGCTCGTTCACTCTTCGCTGAGGACGCTCCGAGGATCTGGGCAATTGCACACCCGAGGGCCAGTTTTCGGCC
The DNA here is from genome assembly GCA_903941145.1 of uncultured Actinomycetes bacterium. GTDB lineage: Bacteria > Actinomycetota > Acidimicrobiia > Acidimicrobiales > Microtrichaceae > CAJANQ01. Next base: position 3,225 of record CAJANQ010000508.1, on the reverse strand, counting down.
CAACACGCTTGCAAACAGGGCTGTCAACGTCCACTCTCAGTTCACCTTGTTGTGCCGTTCGGCACACAGGGTTTGCGATCAGGGGGAGTTCTGATGGGGAAGCGGGCACTGGCGGTAGCCGTGGCAATGCTCATGACGGCGGGCGTTCTGGAGTTCGGACTGGGCGGGGGCAACCCGGTCGGCGCAGCACCTGTCTCCAAGTCGGTCAGCGGCACCTGCACGGGCGCGGACGCCGCGAGCCTCGGACTGCTGAACACGCTGGGTGGCTCGTCGCTCGCCGTGGACTTCAAGATCGACGGCGACGTCCCCAAGACGCTCGACCCCGGCCAGACCGGCGCAACGGCGTCGTTCACCTGGTCGGTCACCCTGGACCAGGCCCTGGTCAACAAGGCCGCCGGCTTCGGCGTCAAGAACCTGGCCATCACCAAGACCAAGCTCAACATCGCGGTCAACGGCCCCACCTCGACCAAGGTCGTCGCCGGCTCCCCGACCGACGCCTCGCTCGCCCTCTCCCCCAACGTGCCGGCGATCCTGACCCGTGGCCCGTTCACGGCGCCGCTCGAGAACGTCGGCGACTCCGGCGTCATCAACTACACGATCTCGAACATCAGCTTCACGATCGGTGTCGCCCTCGCTGGCACGGCGATCGACGTGAACATCGTGTGCTCGGCCCCGGGCCTAGTTGCCTCGAGCCCGGTCAAGGTCCCGGGTGCGCCTGAGGTCACCCAGCCCATCGAGGTCAAGGGTTCGGCTGGTGCGGCGGTCCCGATCGACGTCGTCGGCAAGTACACCAAGGCTGGCCGCACTGCGCTCATCCCCGGCAGCCTCAGGTCGATCAGCGGCCCGGCCAGCGTCAAGGACGGCAAGCTCGTGGTCACGGCCGGCGGCGCCGGCTCCGCCACCTCGGCAACGTTCGAGATCTGCGGCGAGCCCATCAAGATCGCCGACCAGCAGGCCGGCACCAACGAGGTCCAGCGCCTGACGCTCGACCCCAACGTCGACACCCTCAAGAAGGGCATCGGCTTCTCGCTCAAGGTCGGCGACAACGAGACTGCACCGATCTGGACTGCCGAGCTCGGCTTCTTCGGCTTCCTCGGCGGACTGCAGCTCGGGACCTCGTTCCCGACCAACTGGGCCGAGGTGGCCAACAACTACGCCACCGGTACTCAGTACCTCGCCCCGTCGGCCGGCACCATCCAGGCGGCCCTCGCGGCGCTGCCCGGCATCGGGGCCGGCAACGTCGTCGTGACCAAGGTCGCCGGGGTGAACCGCCCCACCTACGACCTGGCCTTCCAGGGTGCGCTCGCCGAGAAGGACGTGCCCGAGATCAAGATCGGCCGCTACCTGTCGGTGTTCCCGCAGGAGAACCTGGACGCACTCATCGCGCTGGCCGGCTCGCTCGGCGCCGGTGCGGCGTCCGGCTCCGGCACCGGCACCGAGTCGTCCACGACGACGACGATCCCCGCCGGGCTCACGATCGACCAGTACATCGAGCGCCTCAGGGCCGAGGTCGGCGACCTCCTGGCCGCCGGTGATATCAACGCCGCCGGCGACAAGCTGGCCCAGGTCCTGCAGATCTCGCTGACCAACTCCCTGGCCAACATCAACGTCCAGGAAGTCATCGCCAGCATCAACAACCTGTTCCCGGAGAAGCCGAAGGTCGAGACCACCACGGCCGGCGCCGAGCCGATCGCCGCCCAGTTCCAGGACCTGTGCGCCCAGGCCTCGGCCACCGTCGTGGTCGACGCCGCCAAGCCGGTCGTGACCACCCCGCCGCAGGCGCCGGCCCCGCAGGTCCTGCACAACACCATCAGCCGCACGCCGGTCCGCAAGTACTGCTACACCACGAAGCGCACCTACCGGGTCCGGATCAAGGGCACGAAGCGCTACCGCCGGGTGACCCGCAACGTCCGGGTGTGCAGCTCCTCGAGCTACGCCAAGCGCAAGGCAGCCGCCCAGGCCGCCGCAGCACGCAAGGCCGCCGCCAAGCGGGAAGCCGTCAAGCGGGCCGCGGCCAAGCGGGCAGCCGCCAAGCGGGCGGCAACCTACCGCCGCTGATCCGGCACACACTCTGAGGTTCCCGAGGACGGGGGGCGGCACGGCCGCCCCCCGTCCCGCGTCCCGGCACGGCACGCGTGTCGCAGGCCGCTGGGACGATGACGCCATGACCACGAGCGCCACCCTCCCCCTCCGCCGGGCCCACGCCGTCCCCGTCCCTTCCGCCCAGCTGACCCACCGCCGTGACGTCGTCCGTTGGGCCCTCGCCCACGGCCAGCAGCTCTCGCGCGACGCGCTCGCCGCCGTGGTCGACCACCACGCCGCGCTGGCCGGCGGCGGCTCGCTCTGCCCCGACGGCCCGGCGCTCGACCTGTGCTGGACGGTCGACGACGTCGCTGCTGCGCTCGACCTCGGGGACACCTGGTGCGACGCAGTCGGTGCGCAGCCGCCCGTCAGCCTGGCCGCCACGCTCACTACCTACCTCCGGTACCTCGGGTCCAACGGCCTTCTGGCGCCCGAATCGGCCCGGCCCCGGGCGCTCCGGGAGGCCGTCACCAACCTCGCAGCGCCGGGCGGCCGCGAGCGCGCTCGCCACCCGTCGGCGGTGGCACCGGTGCAGTCGCTCCACGACCGCCACTGAGCAGTCCGGCCCGCCGCGTCCTGCGGGTCGCGGATTCCGGCCCGAGGACACGCCGCAGTAGGTTGGCCGCCGATGAGCGCCACGACCTCAGAGACCCCCGTGGCCGTCCCCGACGAGGCCTCGTTCCGTGACGAGATCCGCACCTGGATGGCCGAGCACCTGACCGGTGAGTTCGAGATCCTCCGCCACCGCGGCGGCCCCGGCGACGAGCACGCGTTCGTGCAGGAGCGCATGGCCTGGGAGCGCGAGCTCGCGAGCGGTGGCTGGACCTGCGCCGGTTGGCCCACCGAGCACGGCGGCCGCGGACTGCCCCTCCACCTCGAGGTCGCCTTCCACGAGGAGTACGCACGGGCCGGCGGCCCCGGCCGTGCCGGACTGATCGGCGAAGGCCTCCTGGGCCCGACCCTCATCCACTTTGCGACGCCCGAGATCCAGCAGCGGTTCCTGCCCGGCATCGTCTCCGGCAACGAGTTCTGGTGCCAGGGCTACTCCGAGCCCAATGCCGGGTCGGACCTGGCCAACGTGCGCACCAAGGCGCACCTCGACGGCGACGAGTGGGTCATCGAGGGCCAGAAGGTCTGGACCTC
>CAJANQ010000507.1 GCA_903941145.1 uncultured Actinomycetes bacterium | reverse complement strand
CTCGGCGTCGATGGCCGGGCCGCCGGGGTAGCCCAGGCCCAGGTACCGGGCGACCTTGTCGAACGCCTCGCCGGCCGCGTCGTCGAGCGTCTGGCCCAGCAGCCGGTACTCGCCGTGGTCCTCCATGCAGACGAGCATGGTGTGGCCGCCGGAGACCAGCAGGACTACCAGCGGGAACGTGAGGTCCGGGTCCTCGAGGAACGCGGCGTACAGGTGCGCCTCGAGGTGGTTGACCGCCACGAACGGCACGTTCCAGGTGAGGGCGAGCGCCTTGGCCGCCGACACGCCGACGAGCAGGGCACCGATGAGGCCGGGCCCGACCGTGGCGGCGACGGCGTCGATCTGGCTGCCCTCGACCCCGGCCTCGACCATGGCCCGCGCCGCGACCGGGATGATGAGCTCGTTGTGGGCCCGGCTGGCGATCTCCGGGACGACGCCGCCGTAGCGGGCGTGCAGGTCGACCTGCGAGGACACGACGGAGCTGAGCACGTCGGTCCCGCCGCGCACGACGGCCACGGCGGTCTCGTCGCAGGAGGTCTCGACGCCGAGCACGATCGTGTCGGGCGAGAGGTCGGGGATGAGCGCGTCCATCAGTCGGTCTCCGTGTCGGTCGTGCCGTCGTCGGCAGCGTCGGCGTCGTCGCGGGCGTCAGCGAGCGGGTCGACCCCCTCGGTGCGGTCGACGAACGTCGCCGGCAAGGCTGCCGACAGCGCGTCGAGCCGCTCGGCCTGGTCGACCGAGTCGATCCCGTGCGCCCACATGATCAGGGCGTCCTCGCCGGAGTCCTGGTAGTACCCCTTGCGCACCCCGCCCGGGGCGAACCCGAACCGGCGGTACATCTCCTGCGCCGCAGTGTTGGACATCCGGACCTCGAGGGTCATGTCGACGACCCCGCGCTCGACCGCCCGCCGCATCATGACCAGCATCAGCATCGTCGCCAGGTGGCGTCGGCGATGGTCCCGGTGGACCGCGATGTTGGTGATGTGTCCTTCGTCGAGCGTGGTCATGAGCCCGGCGTACCCCACGACCTCGTGGTCCTGCAGGGCGACCAGGTAGAGCCGGCTGGTCGGCATGCGCAGCTCTCCGGCGAACAGGCGGTGCGACCACGGCCGCGGGTTTGCCTCCTGCTCGATGGCCAGCACCCCGCGCAGGTGCCGGCGCCGCATGGGCGCCACCACCGGTGCGGCCGCCGTGGCGCCGCCCGTGACCAGGTCCTCGGGCACGACCATCAGCGGGAGTCCCGGGTGGTCCAGTTGATCTCGGCGTCCGGACGGCGCAGGTAGATCGGCTCGATGTCGGCCACCTGGCTGAAGTCCTCGCGCAGCGCCCGGGCGTGGGCCAGCTGCACGAGCGAGGACGCCGACGGCTGGCTCGAGGCCTGGTCGACGATCTCGACCTTGGCCATCCCCTCGAACACCTCGCGGTACCGGTGGAACCCGTCACCCACCAGCAGCAGGTCCTCGCCGGTGGCCAGGAGCTCCGACGCCAGGTCGTCCGGGCTACCCACCGTGTACTCAGTCACGCGCTGCACGCCGCCCGGCACCTGCCGGTAGAACGCGTAGTAGAGCTCGCCGCGGCGGGCGTCGATCGCGGCCACGATCAGCCGCGGGGTGAACCGGACCGGGAACGCCAGCAGGTCCAGGCTGGACACGCCGATCATCGGGACCCGGCGGGCGAACGCGATGGCCTTGGCCGTCGCCAGTCCGACCCGCAGCCCGGTGAACAGGCCCGGGCCGACGTCGACGGCGACCAGGCCGATGTCGTCGAGCGAGATCTCGGCCTGGACGCAGAGGAACTCGATGGCCGGTGTCAGGTTCTCGCAGTGCCGCTTGGCCCGCGCCGAGTGGATGGCCGCCCGCACGCCCTCGTGGCTGCCGATGGCGCACCCGACCTGCGTGGTGGCGGTCTCGATCCCGAGGATCAGCATCAGTCGGTCTCCTCGTCGGTGGGAAGCTCGCGGCCGGCGTCGACGGCCCAGGTCTCGAGCGCGGTCGCCAGTGCCTTCTGCCGGGCCGCCCACTGCGGTCCGCGCGCCACCAGCTCGAGCGTGCGGACGTCGGGCCGCTCCGTCTCGCCGTCCAGGAACGTGATGCGCACCTCGAGGTAGTCGGGCGGGAGGGCCGGCAGGATCGTGTCGCCCCACTCGATGACGGTGACGGCGCCGTCGTCGAGCAGCTCGGACAGCCCCAGGTCGAGCGCCTCGGACACCTGCTCGAGCCGGTAGACGTCCAGGTGGTTCAGGTCGAGCCGGCCCTCGTACTGGCGGACCAGCGAGAACGTCGGGCTGGTCACCTGGTCCTCGACCCCGAGTCCGGCGCCGAACCCCTGCGTGAACGCCGTCTTGCCCGCACCCAGGTCGCCGACCAGCAGGATCAGGTCGCACGGCCGCGCGAGCTCGGAGAGCGCCGCGGCGAGGGACTGCGTCTCCTGGGCGGACAAGGTCTGCAGACGCAGCACCGGACGGCTCATGCTGCGACCTCCTGCAGGTGGGTGGCGACGAGCCGCAGGTCGTCGCGGATCTGCGCCATCGGGACCTTGCCGCCCCGGAGCACCGCAGCGGGGTGCAGCGTCGGGACGAGCGTCACCGCACGGCCACCGATCTCGACGTCGTAGGAGCGGCCACGCAGCTTGGTGATGCCCTCCTTGGTCGAGAGCAGGAGCCGGCTGGAGAAGTTGCCGAGCGTCAGGACGACCGCCGGCGTCATCAGTGCGACCTGCTGGTCGAGCCACGGGCGGCAGGCGGCGACCTCGGCGGTCGACGGGTTGCGGTTCTCCGGCGGTCGGCACTTCACGACGTTGGCGATGAAGCAGTCGGAGCGGGCCAGTCCGGCCTCCTCGGCCAGCAGGCGCTCGAGCAGCTGGCCGGAACGGCCGACGAACGGGCGGCCGGTGCGGTCCTCCTCGGCGCCGGGCGCCTCGCCCACGACCAGGAGCCGGGCTGCCGGGTCGCCCTCGCCGAACACCACCTGGGTACGGGTGGCCGACAGCCCGCACGAGGTGCACGCCGACGCGGCGGTGCGGAGGTCCTCGAACTGGCCCAGTTCGACGGGCACGGGCTGGGTGGTCACCGGGTGAGCGTACCCGTCCGTACCTGCGGGGATCAGGCCTGCGTGCGGGGCAGCCGGGCCGAGAACGCGCACACGACCTCGTACCCGATGGTGCCCAGGCGCTCGGCCCACTCGGTGGCCGACACCTGCTCGTCGTCCTGCCAGCCCAGCAGCACGACCTCGTCGCCGCGCTCGACCGCCGGGCCGTCGCCGACCTCGACGACGAGCTGGTCCATGGTGACGACGCCCAGCACCGGGCGGCGCACGCCACCGACGAGCACCTCGCCACCGCGCAGTCCGTAGTCGCGTCGGACGCCGTCGGCGTACCCCACCGGGACCACCGCCACGACCGTGTCGCGCTCGGCCACCCAACGGTGCCCGTAGTTCACGCCCTCCCCCGCCGCGAGCTCCCGGACGGTCGTGACCTCCGAGGTGAGCGTGAGGGCCGGGACCAGCTCGGCCACGCGGTCGGTACCGACCAGGTCGGCGGCGGGCGGGATGCCGTAGAGCGCAATCCCGGCCCGAACCATGTCGTAGTGGGCAGCGGGGTGCAGCAGCAGCCCGGCGGAGTTGGCGGCGTGCCGGATCCCCGGGTCGATGCCGGCGGCGGCCAGGTCGGCGAGCACCGACTCGTAGGCGGCGAGCTGGGCCGAGGTGAGCGGCTCGGCCGGCTCGTCGGCGCGGGCCAGGTGGGTGAAGGTGCCGCCGAGCACGAGCCCGGCGTCGAGCACGCGGCGGGCCAGCGCCACGGCGTCGGCGGGGTCGGCCCCCGCCCGGTGCATCCCCGTGTCGACCTTGAGGTGGACGGTGGCGGGGCCCGCGGCAGCGACCTCGTCGACCGACTGCTCCGAGTAGACGGTGAGCGTCAGCCCGGCCGCGACCGCCGGGGCGACCATGTCGGACGCGGCCTCGGACAGCACCAGCACCGGGGCGTCGATCCCCGCCTCGCGGAGCTCGAGCCCTTCCTCGACCATGGCGACGGCGAGCCATTCGGCGCCACCGTCGAGGGCGGCGCGGGCGACCGCCACCGCGCCGTGGCCGTAGCCGTCGGCCTTCACGACTGCACAGAGGCGCGCGCCCTGCGCTGCGGCAGCGAGCGCAGCAGCGTTGGCCGTGACG
>CAJANQ010000506.1 GCA_903941145.1 uncultured Actinomycetes bacterium | reverse complement strand
CGTTCCGGAACCGCAGTGGGACGGTCGAGTTCCTGGTGGTCAGGACCACTGCCCTGCTCGGAGGGGTCTGGATGCGGCTGACCTTCTGCGCCACGTCCTGGGCGATGCTGGTATGCAGGTCGCTCCGGCCAGGCCCCGACAGCTCGACCGAGAGCGACTGTGCGTTGAGCTGTGACCAGAGCCCCAGGTCGGGGTCGGCGTTGCCGAACATAGACCGGTAGCCGTTGAGCAGCTGCCCGGTGCCGATCGACCCCAGCACGGCGCCGCCCTGGTCGGGGTTGGAGACGGGCAACAGCGAGGCGGTGCCCTTTCGGTCCTCGTCGAGCGGCGGGACCATCGCCCGGGCCGGGTCGGTCGAGACCGGCCCGCCGGCCGTCAGCGCCGGGACGAGGCTGTCGAGCACCGCGGGTTCGGTGGCGGGGTCGATCGGGACGACGGCGGCCGGGTCGGTGCGCTGGCGCTCGGGAAGGCCGGCCACCGTGAACCACGAGGCCATGAGCTCGCTCACGACGTCGTGGGCCCGCACCGCCGGGGTCGCCCCCGGCTCGGCGAGCCGAAGGCCCATGTCGGGGTCGCTCACCATCACGCGGACGCCCTCGGCGCCCTCGAGCGGCAGCGACGTGCTGCGCAGCGTGGAGCGGTCGGCGCCGGCGACCTTGACCTTGTCGGGCGAGGTGACGACGGCACTGACTCCCCGGGAGCGGAGCGTCGGGAGCGCCGCCTCGGTGAGGTAGTCGTCGAGCACCCAGGTCGAGCTCTCCACGGTCTGCCCGGTGGTGTCGGCGACGACCCGGCGGCCAAGCTCGATCTGCGTCACGAGCTGGTCCGGGGCGTCCTCCGCCACGAGCCCTCCCGTCGCCACCTGCGTATAGGGCAGGACCACGGGCCGGGCCGACGACCCGGGTGCGCGGAGACTGTTGTAGAGCGCCTGGGCCCAGGTCTCGTCGGACTGTTCCAGCCCAGCGAGCGTGTTGGCGCGTGCCGCAAGGACGAAGGGCGTGTCGGTGCGCTGTTCGAGCAGCCGGTCCACGCCCACGAGCTGGCTCCGGGTGGTGGGGTCGAAGGCGCCGCGACCGTTGACCGAGAGCGCAGGTCCGCTGTCGACCGGCAGCAGCAGCGTGGCCCGGAGCCTGAGCGGGTCGCCGCCCGACGACTTGGCGTCCTCCGGCAGGGGCAGCCGGTTCAGCAGCACGGTCTGGCGCCAGAGCTCCGGTCCTTCCGGGGAGAGCAGCACGATCTCGACCGGGTACGGCCCGGGCTCGGAGAGGTAGAGGCCGTCGGGGGTCGCCCGTGAGGACCGGAGCGGGATGTCGATGGACAGACCGGCAGCGGCATCGCCGAGCTCGCCGAGCGGCCGGGTGACGGGGGCCTGCAGCACCCTTCCGCTCGCGCCGTCGTCGAGCGCCTTGTCGACCTGCTGGCGCAGCGTCGAGGTGCGGGTCGCCACCAGCCGCTGGTGGACGGTCCACGTCACCTTGGCGTCGAGGGGGACCCCGGGTGCCGGGGTGAACCGCACCTGAAAGACGCCGGTGGGCTCCACCCACGGTGAGACCGCAGTGATCCGGAGCTGCTGGTCGTCGGCCCGGACGGTCGCCGGGTCGGTCGTCGTGGTGGTGCCGTCGACGCTGCTGGTCGTCGGTGCGGACGGTGGGGCGGTCGGATCGGTCTGGGCGTCGACGGACCGGACCGTGCCCAGCAGCGTCATGACGACCAGGGCCGCCGCCCCCGCGGACCGGGACAGGCTCCGCCGCCTCATGGGAGCGTCCTGGTGAGGACGACCAGGTACGTCGAGGTGCTGCGGAACCCGAGCTGCTCGTAGAGCTCGCGCGCTCGCTGGTTCTCGAACTGGGTGTTGACGAGCATCCGGCGCACGCCGTGGCGGTCTGCCCAGCGCAGGGAGTCGAGGACCAGCGCGCTGCCGATCCCCTTGCCGAAATGGTCAGGGTCGGCGGCAAGACGCTGCAGGAACCCCTGCCGTCCCGCCCGGCCGGTCACTGCGTACCCGAGCACGTCGGCGCCATGCGCAACGACCCGGAACCGTCGGGCGGGGGTGGCGCCCTCGGCATCTCGCAGACCGGGCCGGTCCAGCTGCCAGAACTGCTCGAAGGCGCGGTGGTCGACCTCCAGGGCCTGGGTGCGTTCGCCGGGCCGCGCCCAGCGGACACGCAGACCCTTGGACAGCCTCCGGCGTGGCGGGTCGAGGGTGACCAGGTCGTGGGACAGCACGAGCAGCCGGTCGAGCTCGGTGAACCCGGTCTGCTCGAAGGCCACCGCCTCCGAGGGGTGGAGCGCAGCGGTCACCACCTTGGAGAACCCGTTGGCCGCCAGGCGGTCGAGCGCGGCGCGGAGACCTTCGGTGGAGGGCCGCGGCGGATCCACGCCCACGGCGAGGTACGCGACGTCCGACATGCCCTGCCACGGCCCGACCCGGAACCGGTCGGTGCCCACGGTGAGCGTCTGGCGGGTCCTCATGGTGCGGTGTGGTCTCTCCGGGGCGTCGCCGGGCGCGGTCGGCGGCACGCGGCAGGTCCGAGGATAGGCGACCACCCCTTTCCCCAAACGGTCTCCGGGACCGCTCCGGCTATCGACCCGGTACTGGTCGCGCGCGTCCCGATAGCCTCACGCCGTGGTTCCCGAGCGCCTTCGCCTTGTGATCGACCAGACGCGCCCGCTCGCGGACGCGTTCTCGGCCGCCGGGTTCCGGCTGTACCTGGTGGGCGGTGTGGTGCGCGACATGTTCGTGCCGGTCGAGCACCTGACCGGCAGCACCCACGACGACATCGACCTGACGACCGACGCGACGCCGGAACAGATCCTGTCGATCGTCCGTCCGATGGCCCAGGAGCTGTGGGAGCAGGGCAAGCGGTTCGGCACCATCGGGTGCACGGTCGACGGCAACCGCTGCGAGATCACGACCCACCGGGCCGAGGCCTACGCGCCCGACAGCCGCAAGCCCGAGGTCGAGTTCTCGGACCGGATCGAGGACGACCTGTCCCGGCGCGACTTCACGGTCAACGCCATGGCGCTCGAGATCACGACGGCGGAGCCGCAGCTGATCGACCCGTTCGGAGGTCTGGACGACCTGGCCGAGCGCCGGCTGCGGACGCCCGTCGAGCCGGAACGTTCGTTCTCCGACGACCCGCTCCGGATGATGCGGGCGGCCCGGTTCATCTCCCGGTTCGACCTGGAGCCTGACCCGGCCCTGGTGACGGCGGTCAACGAGATGGCGACCCGTATGGAGATCGTGTCGGCCGAACGGGTCCGTGACGAGCTCTGCAAGCTGATGGTGGTGCCCGACCCGAGCAAGGGCCTCTGGTTCCTGCACGACACGGGTCTGTCGGACACCTTCCTGCCCGAGCTCGCCGGTCTCCGTCTCGAGCAGGACCCGATCCACCGCCACAAGGACGTGCTGACCCACTCGATCGCGGTGGTGGCGAAGGCCCCGGCCCGCGAGCGGGTGCGGCTCGCTGCGCTGTTCCACGACGTGGGCAAGCCCCGGACCCGGGCGATCGGCGACAACGGCGTGTCGTTCCACCACCACGAGGTGGTCGGGGCCCGGATGACCCGCGACCGCATGCGGGCGCTCAAGTTCTCCAACGACATGACGGCCGAGGTGACCGAGCTCGTCTACCTCCACCTGCGGTTCCACACGTTCGAGATGGGCTGGACCGACGCCGCCGTGCGCCGGTTCGTACGCGACGCCGGCCCGCTGCTCGACGACCTCATGGACCTGACCCGGTCGGACTGCACGACGCGCAACAAGAAGAAGGCCGAGCGGCTCGAGCGGAACCTCGACGTCCTGGCGGGCCGCATCGCCGAGCTCCAGGAGAAGGAGGAGCTCGCCGCGATCCGGCCGGACCTCGACGGCGCCGCCGTGATGGCGCACCTCGGGATCCCGCCCGGCCCGGTGGTCGGCGAGGCGCTCGCGCACCTCCTCGAGCTTCGCCTCGATCAGGGCCCGCTCGAGCACGACGTGGCGCTCGCAGAGCTGGACTCGTGGTGGGCGGCCCGTGAAGGTGGCACCATCGGGAGTGGACAGAGCACCGGGAACTAGCCCGGTCGACCCCCGACGGCCGACGCCGTCATGACCGAGGAGTGGCAATGGCAGGCATCGTGGTGGGGGTCGACGGCTCCGAGAACTCGCTGGACGCGCTCCGTTGGGCGGCCGAGGAGGCCCGGGTGCGCAACGCGCTCCTGCGCGTCGTCGCGATTTTCAACGCGCCGATCATGAGCACCGGCTACGAGGTCGTGGCGCCCGACCCGTCCGACCTGGCTGCGGCGTCCAACACGATGCTCGACGCCGCGGTCGACTCAATCCGTGAGGAGGGCGGCCTCGAGGGTGTGCAGGTGGCGACCGAGGTCGTCGAGGGCCACGCCGGCGAGCGCCTGATCGAGCTCAGCCACACCGCCGACCTGGTGGTCGTCGGTGCCCGCGGTCACGGCGGCTTCCTGGGCATGGTGCTCGGCTCCGTCACCGGTCACGTCGTGAACCACGCGGCCTGCCCGGTCGTGGTCGTGCGCAACTCCGCCGACTGAGCCGGACCGCTACGTCGCCGGTCCCGCTGCTCGGTAAGTGCAGGGTTCCGGTCAGGAACCTTCCTTGCGGCCGCGCACGACGAGCGTGGACGGGACCCACTCGGAGAGCGCCGAGCCGTGGATGCTTGCCCGGTCGCCGGCCGGGCCGAGCTCGAGCCTGGCGTCGACCCGGAAGTTGGACCGCACAAGGGTGGTGAAGACCTCGCTCACCTGGTGGACGTAGGTCGTCCCCTCGTCGCCGCCGGCCCGCCAGGCGAGCGGGTGGTCGGTCCAGAAGGTCCGGGTCAGGTACGGGGTCTGCTGCTCCTCGGGCTCGAGCTCGAGCATCATCCCCATGGGGTGCGGGAGCGACAGGACGAGCGCCGCCTCTGGCCGCATGGTGCGGTGCAGCTGGCGGAACACGCGGCCCAGGTCCGCGACGCCCGACAACGAGTAGACGGCTACGACCAGGTCGACGCTGTCGGCCCGCACGAACGCCAGGTCCGCGGGGTCGCTGTGGTGGAACTCGATGCGGACCTCGGCCTCTTCGGCGGCCAGGCGGGCACGGGCGAGCCGGGTCGTCGACGACTCGACGGCCACGACGCGGGCACCCTGCCTGGCCAGCGCGATCGATGCGGCGCCGTCGCCGCAGCCCAGGTCGAGCACGCGCAGTCCCTCGACCGGCCCGGCGGCACCGAGCAGCCGCTGGAGTGTCTCGTCGTCGAGGTCGGGCCCGAACTGGACCAGGTCGGTCCGGCCGGGGCCGCCATGGGGGAAGCTGGCCGGGGGGAGCGGCGCGGGCGCCTCGCCCTGGCGCACGATGGCGGGCTTGGTGTCGAGGTTCCCGGCCGACGGATGACGGCGGGCGCTTCGGCGGGTGGACGAGTCGGACATGCCGAAAGTCTGCCGCGAGGGTCGGGACACCGCAGGGATGCCGGTCGTCGCTCCGGTGCGCGTCCTCAGCCCGTGGTTGCCGGTACTGCCCGTTGGCCGGACGGGGGTGGCAGGTACGCTCCCCGGGTGCCGTTCCTCCAGCCGGACTCACCGGGGCGACCGGGAAGCGCACCGGGCAGCGTCGACTACCGCTTCGCCCGGCGTCAGCTGCTGCACCGGTTCCGGTCCGGCGAGCTCGGCCAGAACGACGTGTGCGACGCCCAGCCGGAGCTGATGCGTGTCGCCACCAACTGCTCCCAGGCCTCGACCGCGGCGTGCCCGGTCTGTGGTGAGCGGCAGCTGCGGGTCGTGCGGTTCGTGTTCGGCAACAAGCTGCCGTCAGGGGGCCGGGTGGTGTCGACCCGCGCCGAGCTGCGGAAGCTGGCCTCTGCGCCGGGCCGGCGCTGCTACTCGGTCGAGGTCTGCCTGGGCTGCCGGTGGAACCACCTGCTCCAGGTGGTGCCGCTGGGCGCCGCCGCCGAGTGAGGCCCCTTTCTGAGAGTCCGACCGGTGCCGCCCGTGGCCGATGGCTCCGGCTCGGGATGAGCGGGCACACTGGACGGGTCTGCGCCACTGGCGCGGCCGACCGCTTCCATGGCTGACGACACCGCTCCCGACTCCTCGACTACGGCTTCCCGGCAGAAGGCCGCGTCCCGGAAGGGTGCCGCCCGGCCGCGCCGTACCCGCACGTTCCGTCGGCTGGCCTTCCTGGCGCTGGTGCTTGGTCTGGTCGGCATGGGCGGGGTGTGGATGGCGCTCAACACGATTGAGCTGCCATCGGCCGCGGCGCCGCGCGAGACGACGTTCGTCTGCGACAACAACGCCGGGCCCGGCAAGTGCACGTTCGACAACTCCATCGCCCAGCTCTCGAACTCAGAGGAGCGGGTGGTCGTGCGCTACGACGAGCTGCCGCCCGTGATCGTCCAGGCCGTGCTGGCGACCGAGGACCGGCGCTTCTTCGACCACAACGGCATCGACCCGGCGGGCATCGCCCGAGCCGTCTACCAGGGGCTCAGGGGCTCGAGTCAGTCCAAGCAGGGCGGCTCGACGATCACGCAGCAGTACGTGAAGAACGTCTACCTGACCTCCGAGCGGACCTACACCCGAAAGCTCAAGGAGGCGGTCCTCGCCGTCAAGCTCGAGCGTGAGCTCGACAAGCGCGAGATCCTGACCCGCTACCTCAACCAGGTGTACTTCGGCCGCGGCGCCTACGGCGTGGAGGCGGCAAGCCGGGCCTACTTCGGGATCGGCGTCAAGAACCTGCAGCTGTACCCGGCCGCCTACCTCGCCGGCCTGATCCGGTCGCCCGAGTCGGGCGACGCCGCCAAGACCCCTGACGAGGCCACCCGTCGGCGGAACTCGGTGCTCTCTGCGATGGTCGCCGAGGGGTTCGTCGACGGGAAGGCTGCGGACCTGTCCAAGCAGGTCCCGTGGGTGACCGACGCCGCCGGCGGCGCGACCGTCACGGTGCTGCCGCGCCCGCCGAAGCGATCGGACTTCGGTTCGATCCGCTACACCGGCGTGGGCGAGGAGTTCTGGCTCGAGCAGGTCCGGCAGTCGGTGCGCCAGAAGCTCGGTCCCGGCGCCGAGACCCGCGGACTGCGGGTGTACACGACCTTCGACCCGAAGCTGCAGGACTACGCGGTCAAGGCCGTGAACGCGACGCTCGACCAGCCTGACGGTCCTGTCGGCGCCATGGTGGCGGTCGACGACCAGGGTCGGATCCGGGCGATGGTCGGCGGCCGCAACTACGAGACGGACAAGGTCAACCTGGCCCTCGGCACGGCCGGCGGCGGTTCGGGCCGCCAGCCCGGTTCGACCTTCAAGCCGATCGCCCTCGCCGCGTTCGTCGAGGCGGGCTACTCGGTGAAGTCACCGTTCCGGGCACCTCCCGTGACCCAGTTCCCCAACGTGTACGCCACCCCCGGCAAGCTCTGGCAGCCCAAGAACTTCGAGAAGGAGGACCTGGGCGTCCTCACCGTCGAGCAGGCCACCTGGAAGTCGTCCAACACCGTGTACGCGGCACTGGCCAAAGAGGTCGGGCCGGCGAAGGTGGCCGAGATGGGCAAGCGGCTGGGCATCACCGCGCCGCTCGCCGCCAACTACTCGCTCGTGCTGGGCACCACCGAGGTCTCGGTCCTCGACATGGCCACCGTCTACTCGACCTTCGCCAACCGTGGCGTGCTGCGGACGCCCTACATGATCAAGCGGATCGAGGACGCCTCCGGCCGGGTGCTGTTCGACGGCGAGGCCGGCCGGGCCGGACAGCAGGTGATCCCTCGAGAGGTCGCCGACACCGTCACCTCCGTGCTCCAGGGCGTGCTGACCAAGGGCACGGCGACGGGCGCGGCGATCCGCACGCTGGCCGCCGGCAAGACCGGGACCACCCAGGACTCCAAGGACGCCTGGTTCTCCGGCTACACCTGCCACCTGACCGCCACGGTGTGGATGGGGTTCCAGCAGCCCAAGGCGATGGACAGCTACAAGGGCCGCAAGGTCACCGGTGGCAGCTTCCCGGCCACCATCTGGCGTGACTTCATGAACAAGGCCACCAAGGGCCAGAGCCCCTGCAAGTACCCGGCGGTCAACGCCGGCAAGAACGTCCTGAACCAGTCGCTCAGTGCCGTCACGACGGTGCCCGGTCAGTCCACGACGTCGTCCACGTCCTCCACGTCGTCCACCTCGACCGTCCCCGGGGCGAGCTCGACCACCGTGGTGCCCACCACGGCGCGGCCCGTGCCGACCACGGCCCGGCCGCCGACGACGGTGCCGCGACCCACCACGACGGTGCGGCCGGTCCCGACCACGCTCGCCCCCGGTTGATTCCCGGTCTGGTCGTCCGGCCGGACCAGTCGCTGTGTGGCCTGCCGGGTGGGGATCCACCTACGCGGATGGGGTTGGAATTTCCTGCGCCGTGACGTACGTTTTTCCTGACGGCCGGTAGCCACAGGGCACTGGACCTGACAAGGAGGCGGGCCATGGCTCGTTCTGCGACCCCTACTGAGAACCGCAAGCCGGTGACAGTCCCCTCGGTGCGCGCCCACAAGGCCCGTGACGGGAAGGACCCGCTGGTGATGGTCACTGCGTACGACGCCCCCGGCGCCCGCGTGGTCGACGAGGCCGGCGTGGACATGATCCTCGTCGGCGACTCGGTCGCCATGGTCGTCCTCGGGTACGACGACACGCTCCAGGTGACCGTCGAGGACATCGCGCACCACACCGCCGCGGTGGCCCGGACCAAGCCGAAGGCGCTCATCGTCGGCGACCTGCCGTGGATGAGCTACCACGTGTCCACGGCGGACACGGTCCAGAACGCCGCGACCCTCATCCGCGCCGGCGCCCAGTGCGTGAAGCTCGAGGGCGGCCGCAAGCGCGTGGGCATGGTCGAGGCCCTCGTCGACGCCGAGATCCCGGTCATGGGCCACCTGGGGCTCACCCCGCAGTCGGTCCACGCCATGGGCGGGTTCCGGGTGCAGGCCCGTGAGTCCGAGGCGGCGCTGCAGCTGGTGGCGGACGCCAAGGCGCTCCAGCACGCCGGCTGTTTCGCCATCGTGCTCGAAGGCGTGCCGGACGAGGTCGCCCATATGGTCACCGCCGCGCTCGACGTGCCGACCATCGGCATCGGCGCCGGTCGCGACTGTGACGGCCAGGTGCTGGTGTACCACGACCTCCTCGGCCTCGAGGACCGGATGGCCCCCAAGTTCGTGCGCCGCTACGCCGACCTGCGGGGCGACTCCGTGGCCGCCGTGGCCGCCTTCGCCCAGGACGTCCGCTCCGGTGCGTTCCCCAGCGACGACGAGTCGTACCACCTGACCTGCGAGCAGTCCGAGGCCCTGGCCCTGTACGGCTCGAAGGCCTGAACGACGCGGTTCCGGCGCCGACGGCCAGCTCGTGTCACACCCCCTCTGGAGGGTGTGCGGCATGGAAACCGGCGGTGCTCACGACCAGGCCCAGTGCCTGGTGGGTGTGTTCGGCTGGCGGTCCCCCCGGGGCCGCGGTCTACACTCTCGCCCGCTCCGCTCGCGGGGCGTAACCGAGTGCCCTGTCCTGCAAGTCGCAGGACCCTGACGGCTCAGCCGAGGTCCATAGGGAGGAATCAACGTGCCTGTACGCGCGTACGAACTCATGATCATCGTTGACCAGGATGTCGACGACCAGACTGGCAAGGCCCAGATCGCTCGCGTCGTCGAGATGATCGAGGCCGGTGGTGGCAAGGTCCCCACGGTCGACCACTGGGGACGGCGTCGTTTCGCCTACCCGATCAACAAGAAGAATGAGGGCGTCTACTCGGTACTGGAGATCGTCACCGAGGCTCCGAACCTCGATGACGTCGACCGCTTCCTCCGTCTCGCGGACGAGATCGTCCGCCACAAGCTCATCCGCCTGCCGGACAGCGAGGCCACCAAGCGTGGGCTCGTTGCCGTGGCGGACTGATCCGCAACGGAGAACCCAAATGTCCAACGGCAACACTGTCGAGCTCGTCGGGAACATCACCCGTGACCCCGAGCTCCGCTTCACCTCCGGCGGCACCGCCGTGGCCACCTTCGGCCTCGCCGTGAACCGTCGCTGGCGCAACGCCCAGTCGAACGAGTGGGAGGAGCAGACCTCCTTCTTCGACATCGTCTGCTGGCGAGAGCTGGCCGAGAACGTCAGCGAGAGCCTGACCCGTGGCTCCCGAGTCATGGTCGTCGGCCGGCTGGAGCAGCGCTCCTGGGAGACCCCCGAGGGCGACAAGCGGTCCAAGGTCGAGGTCGTCGCCG
>CAJANQ010000505.1 GCA_903941145.1 uncultured Actinomycetes bacterium | reverse complement strand
GGCCAGGTGCACCGGTGCGCCCACCGCCTTGAGCAGGAACGCGGCGCACGCGACCTGGCCGGCCATGGTGACCAGCTCGCCACCCGCCACGGCGAGGCCGGTGCTCGGGTGGGCGACGACGGTGCGCACGTAGCGGCCCGCCTGCTCGACCCAGTGCGCCGCCGCCGAGCGCAGCTTGGGGGCGCGCACCACGACCGTCACCACGACAGCGAGGACCAGCACCGCGGCCAGGACCTCCCAGAGTCCGCTCGGTACGTCCTTCTTGAGCTGGGACGTGTCGAGGGTGCCTGCCGCCAGCGCCGCGGCGACCGGCAGCGCCAGGCCCGAGATCAGCGTGGTCAGGAAGCTGCTGAGCCCGCTCGCCCCGGCGGCCTCGGAGGTCGTCATCCCGTTCCGGTTCAGGAAGCGGATGCTGAGCGTCAGGCTGCCCGTGCTCATGGGCGTCACGACGAGCGTGAGCGCCTCCGCCACCTCGAGCTGGACGGTGCGCCAGAACGGCGGACGCCAGTTGGCCGCGGCGGCGAGCGAGATCCCGTACCCGACCCACATGAGCGGGATCACGGCTGCCGCGACCGCCACCCACCACCAGGTGAAGGTCGCGGTCTGCGAGATGTCACGGGGCAGGTGGCTGGACCAGACCACCAGTGCGACGACCACCACGATGGCGACGATGCCGCCCACGAACACGCGTGGTGTGACGTGCAGACGGCGGACCAGGTCCTTGAGGTCTGCCTCGGAGCGTTCGACGACCTTGCCCGTGGGGCGCTGGTCCGGTGGTGTCCCGCCCGATGCGACGGAGTTCGCCCCTGTGCCAGGGTCGAGGTCGTCGGCGTCCTTCGGCATCCCGGCGACGCTACCGGGCTAGCTGCAGCCGCTGGTGGTGCCGCACTCGCTGCACACGAAGCACGACCCCGCACGGGTCATGGCGACGCCACACGTCATGCAGAGCGGAGCGTCGACCGTGCGAGGCGCGAGCACCGGCTCGTCGGACACACGGTGGGTGCTGACCGCCGGGGCGGGGTCGGTCAGGTCGACGCGTGACGACGGCGGGTCCGCAGCGATGTCCAGACCGGCCGACGACGTGACGGCCTGCTCGTCCACGCCGGGCAGCGTGGGCTGCGTGCGCTCGGAGCTCGAGAGGATGCCCATCGTGGTGCGGTCCTCGACCGACAGGTACTCGAGCGCCAGACGTCGGAACAGGTAGTCGATGAGGCTGGTGGCGATCCGCAGCTCGGGGTCGTCGGTGATGCCGGCCGGCTCGAACCGCATGCCCACGAAGGCGTCGACGAACGCCTGCAGCGGCACGCCGTACTGGAGGCCGTGGCTGACCGAGATGGCGAAGCCGTCCATGATCCCGGCCAGGGTCGACCCCTGCTTGGAGACACGGATGAACAGCTCGCCGGGGCGGCCGTCGGCGTACTCCCCCACCGTCACGAAGCCCTTGCAGTCGGCGACCCGGAACTCGAACGTGCGGGACGTCCGGGCCCGGGGCAGGCGCTCACGGGTGGGCCGGGCGGCGACCGCGGCGACGACGGCCTCGGCCGCCTGCACGGGAGCCGCCGGCGACGGCCCGGAGTCGGTGGACTCCTTCTTGGTGGTGAGCGGCTGGGCGACCTTGCAGTTGTCCCGGTAGACGGCGACGCACTTGATGCCCATCTGCCAGGCGTCGAGCACCAGCTGGTAGAGGTCCTCGGCGGTGGTCTCCTCGGGGACGTTCACGGTCTTGGACATGGCGCCCGAGAAGAACGGCTGGATGGCCGCCATCATGCGCAGGTGCCCGCCGTAGGTGATGGTGTTGTCGCCGATGGCACACGCGAACACCGGCAGGTGGGCCGGGTCCAGGTGCGGGGCGCCCAGGATCGTGTGGTGCTCGGCGATGTGGGCGACGATCTCGCGGATCTGCTCGGGGCCGTAGCTGAGCCGCTCGAGCGCACGGGGCACGGTCTGGTTGACGATCTGCATCGTCCCGCCGCCGACGAGCTTCTTGAACTTCACCAGGCCCAGGTCGGGCTCGATGCCGGTGGTGTCCGCGTCCATCATGAACGAGATGGTCCCGGTGGGCGCCGCCACGGTGAGCTCGGCGTTGCGGGCGCCGACCCGCTGCACCCGGTCCGACGCGGCGCGCCAGATGGCGGTGAGCCGTTCGTTGAGCTCGGGCTGGTCGGCCACGCGAGGCACGGCCACCGCCGCGTCGAGGTGCATGCGGTAGACGCCGGTCCACGCCTCGGTGTCGTTGGAGAACAGCGGGGCCGCACCAAGTCGCTCCGAGAGCTCGGTCGACCGCACGGCGGCGGCGCCGGTCAGCAGGCCGGTCACTGCCGCGGCCCAGTTGCGGCCGCGGTCGGAGTCGTACGGGTAGCCGAGCGCCATCAGGCAGGCGCCCAGGTTGGTGTAGCCCAGCCCGATGTCACGGCTGCGGTGCGACATGTCGGCAATCTTCTGCGTCGGGTAGTCCGAGGCGCCGACCAGGATGTCCTGGGCGGTCACGGTCACACGGACCGAGTGCTCGAACGCCTCGACGTCGAACCGGCCCTCCGGGCTCAGGAACGACAGCAGGTTGAGCGACGCCAGGTTGCAGGCGCTGTTGGCCAGCCGCAGGTGCTCGGAGCACGGGTTGGAGGCCTCGATGCGGCCGGCGTTGGGCGTGGTGTTCCAGCGGTTGATGGTGGTGTCGAACTGCACCCCGGGGTCTGCGCACTCCCAGGCGGCCTCGGCGATCTCGCGCAGCAGCTGCCGGGCGGGGACGCGGTCGACGACCTGGCCGTCGGTGCGGCCACGGAGCTCCCAGGTGCGGTCGTCGAGCACGGCGTACATGAAGTCGTCGGTCAGGCGGACCGAGTTGTTGGCGTTCTGGTACTGGACCGAGAACGAGTCGGCGCCGTCGAGACCCATGTCGAACCCGGCGTCGCGCAGCACACGGGCCTTGCGCTCCTCACGGGCCTTGCACCAGATGAACTCCTGGACGTCCGGGTGGTCGACGTCGAGCATGACCATCTTGGCGGCGCGGCGGGTGGTGCCGCCGGACTTGATGGTGCCGGCCGAGGCATCCGCGCCGCGCATGAAGCTGACGGGACCGCTCGGCGTGCCGCCGCCGCTCAAGTGCTCCCGGGACGAGCGCAGCTTGGAGAGGTTGGCGCCGGCGCCGGACCCGCCCTTGAAGATGACGCCCTCCTCCTCGTACCACTTGAGGATGGAGCGCAGGTCGTCCTCGACGTCGAGGATGAAGCAGGCGGCGGCCTGCTGGGCGACGCCGGGGACGCCGATGTTGAACCAGACCGGAGAGTTGAACGACACCATCTGGTGCAGCAGCAGGAACCGGAGCTCGTCCGCAAAGACCTCGGCCTCGGCGTCGTCGGCGAAGTGGCCGTCACGACGGCCCCAGGCGGCGACGGTGCCGACCACGCGGTCGATGAGCTGGCGCAGCGACGACTCGCGGCGCGGCGAGCCGGACGGGCCGCGGAAGTACTTCTGGGCGACGATGTTGGAGGCGTTGACCGACCAGGCGACGGGGAACTCGACCCCGAGCTGCTCGAACGCGACGCTGCCGTCGCGGTAGTCGGTGAGCCGGGCGTCGCGGCGCTCCCACTCGACCTCGTCGTAGGGCGAGAGGCCGGGCAGCGTGAACCGACGCTCGAGGCGTGCCGAGATCGGGGGCGGGACGAGGCTCACTGACAGTTCCTCCGACGCGGGGAGTTGACGGGTGCGGGAAGGCCCGGCGCGGGCGACCGGGAAGGGGTCGGAAGGGGACCCCTCAGCACTCGAGGTGCCGTTGGAGTCCCCAAACCCCCAGCAGTCGCCCGAATGCAGTGCACTCGGGCGCCAACCACCATTCCAGCCGCCCGCGCCGCGACCCGCTGCCCGCACCCTACGAACGGGTTCCTGTGGGGAGGAAGGGGACAACCATGTGAATTTCGGGGAGAAATGTCCACAGCACGGTGGACAGCCTGTGGACTCCCCCGCCGGGCCGAACGCCGTGCGTGTCCCGGGCGCGGCCGGTCACCGCGCAGCGCGGTGGTGGGTCCCCCGTTCATGGCATGTCGCTCCATCTCGTTCTCCACAGATCGTGCACATCCTGTGGACAGGCCTCTCGCTAGGGTGCCACGGTGCGTCAGCTGCTGCCTAGGGACCTTGTGGTGGACGACCTGCCTGCCCTGCTGGGCGACGACGACCGTCCTGCTCCCCCGGGCCGGCCATGGGTGCTGGCCAACATGGTGGCCAGCGTGGACGGGGCGTTCGCCGTCGACGGGCGCTCCGGCGGACTTGGCGGAGCGCCCGACCGGCAGATGTTCACCGCGGTCCGCTCGCTCCCTGACGTGATCCTGGTCGGGGCCGGCACGGCCAGGACCGAGCGCTACCGGCGCCCTGCCCCCGGCCCGGCGGCCGACCTGCGGACTGGCCGCGGCCAGGCTGCCGCCCCGAGGCTGGCCGTGGTCAGCAACAGCGGCCACGTCCCTGCCGACCAGCCGTTCCTGACCGGCGACGGTCCCGACCCGCTCGTGTTCCACCCTGCGACCGCCGACCTGACCGACCTGCCCCACGGCGTCGAACCGGTCCAGACCGGGACCGACGAGGTGGACCTTGTGCAGGTGCTCGGGCTCTTGGCCGACGCCGGTGCGCGGACGGTGCTGTGCGAGGGCGGGCCGACCCTGCTCGGCCAGCTGCATGCTGCCGACCTTGTCGACGAATACTTCGTGACGCTCGCTCCCAACATGGTGGGCGGCGAGCAGGTGGGGTTCTTGGGCGGCACCCCGGCACAGGTCAGGGACCTGCGCATGCACCGGCTGCTGGTCGCCGACGACGTGCTGATGGGGACCTGGCGACGCGACCGCTGAGCGGTCAGCCGTCGTCCTCGGACTCGGCGAGGAGCTGGATCTCCCGCTCGAAGTCGCCCGGGTCCGAGAAGGACTTGTAGACGCTGGCGAAACGGACGGCCGCGACGCCGTCGAGCTTGCGCAGCTCTTCGAGGGCAAGGGCACCGACCTGCGCACTCTCGACCTCACCGCCGTGGACCTGCAGGCGGTCCTCGACAGAGGCCAGGAGCGCACGGATCTGCTCCTCGTCCACCGGGCGGCCCTTACAGGCGGAACGGACGCCCTCGTCGACCTTGCGCCGGTCGAACGGCTCGCGACGGCCGTCCCGCTTGACGACGAGAGGGAGGGACTCCTCGATGCGCTCAAAGGTGGTGAACCGGGCCGCACAGTGCTCGCACTGGCGCCGACGACGGATCGAGGTGCCGTCGTCGCTCGAACGAGAGTCGACGACCTTGTCCTCAAGTCCTCCACACGACGGGCAGCGCACGGCGGGGACGCTACCCGTGCGGGCACGACTCTGCGTGGCACGGCCCAGGGGGACGAAGAGGGCTGGCACCTGCAGGTGACAGGTCAGCTCGCCGGGACCTGGAGCACGTCGCCGGCCTGCACGCCGCCGCCCGCCGAGACCACCGTGGGGTTGAGGTCGGCCAGACGGGCCACGGCGTCACGGCGGTCACCGCCAGGCAGGAACCTGCCGGCCACCGACCAGAGGGAGTCACCAGCCTGCACCTCGTAGGACTGGGTGGCCACCGGCTCAGCAGCGAGGGCCGAGGCCACCGCACCGCCGACCGCCGCCACGGCACGCACGCCGGCCAGGAGCGCCAGCACTGCGACGGTGAGCACCAGCAGCCGCCGCCGCAGGTACATCTGGCGACGCTGGACCGCCCGGTCGGACCGGCCACCCTCGATCAGCCGCAGCTCAGGAAGCTGTCGCTGCGGGGTCGGAAGGATGGCCGGGGCCGTTGCCAGTCGGCTGCGC
>CAJANQ010000504.1 GCA_903941145.1 uncultured Actinomycetes bacterium | reverse complement strand
GGGTCCGCGACGCCATCACCGGCGGGCACCGGGAGGCCGACTGGGTGGACGCCGCACTGCTGGAGGCGTTCTGGTTCGACGGCGACGCGCAGTGGGCGCCGGTCGGACTCCTGTCCGGCGGCGAGCGCCGTCGGCTCCAGCTGCTGCTCACGCTGGTGGAGCGGCCCAACGTGCTGCTCCTCGACGAGCCCACCAACGACCTGGACCTGGACACGCTCCGCCAGCTCGAGGACTTCCTGGAGGAGTGGCCGGGTGCGCTCGTGGTCGTGAGCCACGACCGGGCGTTCCTTGAGCGCACCGTGGCCGACGTGCTGGTGCTCGACGGGTCGTCGGCCGGTCGTCGGCCGGGCGGGTACGCCGCCTACGAGGCGGAGCGGCAGCTGGTGCACGGACGCCGTCGCCTGGCGGCCACTGGCCAGGCCCCGGCCGCAGCGGCCGGGTCGACCAGCACCCCGGCGAAGGACCGCCCCGCGGCTGCGGCCCCGAAGGGCTCGCGCCGCAGCCCCTCCACGGTGCGCCACCAGCTCCGGGCCGCGGCGCGTGCGCTGGCGGGGGAGCAGGCCCGCCACGACGAACTCTCGGCCGAGCTTGCCGCCGCCGGGTCGGACCACGAGCGGCTGGCCGTCGTGGCGGCCGAGCTGGCCAAGGTGGCCGACGAGCTGGCGACGGTCGAGGAGTCGTGGCTCGAGCTGGCCGCAGAGGCCGAGGAGATGGGTCTCGACCTGGGCGACGCCTAGTCATCGGGGTATTTCCACTACTACGGTGGTGGAAATTATGAGCGCCACCGAGACCCCCGACGCCGCTGACGAGACCGGGACCCCCGCCGTCGTGATGGACGTGACCGACGCCGCCCTCGGGACGGTGCTCGGCATCCGTGCCGAGGAGCCCGACCCCGAGTCACTCCTGCTGCGGGTGGCCATCACCGGGATCCGTGGTGCGGAGTTCACCTACGACCTGGGATTCGAGCCGGTGGCCGACCTGGCCGAGGGCCACCTCGTCTACACGGTCGGCGACGGCGCCCTCACGGTGGCCGTGCCGGAGGACTCGCTCGAGCAGCTGTCCGGTGCCGCCCTCGACATGCCCAAGACCGCCGGACAGACCGGCCTGGTCATCCGCAACCCCAACCGGCCCGACCCGCTCGCAGGCATCAGCGTCGAGCTGACCGGCGAGCTGCCCGACAAGGTGGCGACCCTGTTGGCCGAGCACATCAACCCCGGCCTGGCGGCACACGGCGGGTTTGCCGAGCTGGTCGGCGTCGACGACGAGCAGAACGTCTACGTGAAGATGGGCGGTGGCTGTCAGGGCTGCTCGCTCAGCGCGGCGACCCTCCAGGAGGGCATCCCAAGGAGATCATCGACAACCTGCCCGAGGTCAAGGAAGTCATCGACGCCACCGACCACTCGGCCGGCGAGAACCCCTTCTACACCTAGACGGCTGCCGGGGTCCGGTGGTCAGCCGGCGTGGCCGGCGTTGGACCGCACCCACGCCATGACCTCGTCCACCACACCGTCGGCGTCGAGGCCGAGGCGGGACAGGATCGTGTCGGGCTTGCCCTGGGCCAGGTAGACGCTCGGAACGCCCAGCACCCGGACCTGCGGGCCGTCGACCGGAGCCAGTTTGGAGAGCGAGTCGGCAACTGCCGCGCCGATACCGCCGTCGCGGAGCCCGTCCTCGATGGTGACGACGAGCCGGTGGCCGGCGGCGTCGGCCAGCATCTCGGGGTCGAGCGGCTTGACGACGCGGGGGTCCCAGACAGTGACCTGGTGGCCCTCGGCGGCCAGTCGGTCGGCCGCAGCCCGGGCGGCGGCCAGCATCTTGCCGACACCGATCAGGCAGATCTCCGAGCCCGACCGCACCTTGCGTCCCGACAGGCCGCTGCCGCACCCGTCGTCGTCGGTGGGGGGCATCGTCTTGGCGAAGCGGATCGCAGCCGGACCGTCGGTGCACAGGTCCAGCGAGTCGTGGAGCATCTGGCCGACCTCGGCGTAGTTCGAGGGGGCGAACAGCGTCATGTCGGGGACCTTGGACAGCAGCACCATGTCGAGCAGGCCGTGGTGCGACGCGCCGTCGTCGCCGGTCACGCCGGCACGGTCGAGCACGAACACGACCGGCTGGCCGTGCAGGCCCACGTCCAGGTTCACCTGGTCGAACGCCCGGGTCAGGAAGGTCGAGTAGACCGCGACCACCGGCCGGAGGCCGCCCATCGCCATGCCGGCCGCTGACGTGACGGCGTGCTGCTCGGCGATGCCGACGTCGAACGTCCGGTCCGGGAACTCCTGCCCGAACGGCAGCAGGCCGGTGGAGTCGGGCATGGCGGCAGTGATGGCGACCAGCTCGGGGCGCTTGCGGCCCTCGGCGAGCACGGCGTCGGAGAACGCCGCGGTGAACGAACCCGCCTTCAGCTCCGACGTGTCGTGCATGTTCTTGATCGGGTCGTTCTCGGCGGGCGCGTAGCCGCGGCCCTTCTGCGTCAGGCAGTGGACCACCACCGGGCCGTCGACCTCGGCCGCAGCACGGAACGCCTTCTCGAGCGTGCCGATGTCGTGGCCGTCGTAGGGGCCCAGGTAGCTGACGCCGAGCTGCTCGAAGAACGCTGGTGGCTCGAAGATCTCGCGGATCGCGGCCTTGGCCCCGTCGACGCCCTTCTCGATGTAGGCGCTGAGCGGGAGCTCGGAGATGACGCGCTCCATGCGGGCCCGGTTGCGCTTGTAGGCGCCCGAGGTTCGGAACTTGGACAGGCTCTCGCCGAGCCGCGACGCGGTGGGTGCGTACGAGCGGCCGTTGTCGTTCAGGACGATGATCGCCTTGCGGCCGGAGTGCCCCAAGTTGTTGAGGCCCTCGTAGGCCATGCCGCCGGTCAGGGCGCCGTCGCCGAGGACCGCCACGACCTGCCGGTCCTCGTCACCCTTGAGGTGGAGCGCGGTGGCCAGACCGTGCGCGTACGACACCACGGTCGACGCGTGGCTGTTCTCGATCCAGTCGTGGGGGGACTCCGTCCTGCTGGGGTATCCCGACAGGCCGCCCTCCTGGCGGAGCTGCTCGAAGTCGTCGCGGCGGCCGGTCAGGATCTTGTGGACGTAGGCCTGGTGGCCGGTGTCCCAGAGGATCAGGTCCTCGGGCGAGCGGAAGACCCGGTGCAGCGCGAGCGTGATCTCGACCACTCCCAGGTTGGAGCCCAGGTGGCCGCCGTGCTCCTCGACCCGCTCCACGACGAAGGAACGGATCTCCGCAGCGAGCTGCGTGAGCTGTGCATCGTCAAGGCCCTGCAGGTCTGAGGGGCTCTTGATCTTCTCCAGCTGCATGGTCCTGAGGTGCCTCCGTCCGCCCCGGCACGCTAGTTGCCCCGGGGACTGCCCGGCACGACGATGCTACGACGCGGGCGTGTCCGGCGGGGCACCGGGGCTGCCGCTGCCCGCCGCGGTCCTTCCGGCCCTCCCGCCGACGGCGAAGCTGGGCGCCCCCGCCAGGCTGGCCAGGACGAACACCACGTAGACGGTGAGGCCCAGCGCGATGGCCCGGGCATCGGGCACGCCGACCGCTCCGAGGAACAGGACGAACATCGCCTCGCGGATGCCGAGGCCGCCCAGCGCGAGCGGCAGGTTCTGGATCACTGCGGTGGGAGGGAAGAACGCCATGGCGGTGAGGATCCCGACCTCGTCGATGCCCAGGGCCCGTGCGGCGGCCCAGACCGACACGCACTGCAGGAACTGGAAGCCGATGCCCGCAGCGACCACCCTGAGCGCCTGGGCCGGCCGGTGGCGGAACGCCACGACGCCCAGGTGCACCGCGGCCAGGTACCGACGCCAACCCTCACGCCCGAGCAGGCGTCCAGCACCACGCTCGTGGCCGGCGGCCCACAGGACGCCGCAGAGCAGGACGAGCGTGGCGACGTTCGTGACGACCGTGACGACCGATGCCGTGCCCAGTTGGAGGTACTCCGGCTCGAGCGCCAGGGCCATGAACGAGATGAGCGGCAGCACGAGCCAGCCCGTGAGCCGCTCGATGCCGGTGGCGGCGAACGAGTCGGCGTAGTCACCGACGTCGTTGCCCTGCCGCACGACCCGGACGACGTCGCCTCCGAAGCTGGTGGGGAGCGCGTTCGACACGAACTCGCCGGCGAGCAGGTGCGAGAACATCCGTCGGAAGGGGAGGTGGATCCCGAGGGTGTCGGACACCTGCGACCACCGGAGTGTCTGCAGCACGTAGGCGACGACGTGCACGCCGACGGCGACCGCGATCCACACGGCCGACATGGGGGTGGGCTTGGGGAAGATGTCGCCGAGCCGGACGTCCGGGAGCCGCCAGATGAGCAGCGCCAGGAACCCGATGGAGAAGACCAGCCGCAGGGCGAGCTTCCACCAGTCGTTCCGGGGGACCTCGTGGGGGAGGGTGTCGGCGTCGATCTCGGCGATCGCCTCGGCGCGTTCCTGCTCGTCGGAGTCCGTCAGCCCGGAGTCCGCGGCGTGCGGGCGCGGCGTCGAGCCGGGGTCGTCCCCGACCGTGCCCGCCCGCTGGTCGTCGGGGTCGTCCCCCTGTTGCTCCGACATGCCGGGTCGCACCCTACCGGCGGTAGCGTCGGAAACCCGAGGGCAGAGGTCCCCTCGGGATCGACGAGGGGCAGAACGACGATGAGCTCAACCGGTGGCGCGCTGGCGACGGTGCGGATCTTGCAGGTCGGCGACCTGGAGTTCGAGGTCGTGGAGGCCGGGGTGGGCGGCTCGCCGCTCCTGCTGGTCCACGGCTACACGGGCGCCAAGGAGGACTTCCGGGACGCCGTGGTCCCGCTGGCCGAGGCCGGCTACTGGGTGGTCGCCCCGGACCTCCGCGGCCACGGCGGGAGCCACGCCCCCGAGTCCGAGGACGACTACTCCCTGCGGCACTTCGCCGACGACGTCCACGGCATCGTCGAGGCGCTCGGCTGGGACCGCTACGACCTGCTCGGCCACTCGATGGGCGGCATGGTCGCCCAGGTCGTGGCCATGGACCTCCACGCCGCCGACGGCTCCGACCGGGCCACGCTGGACCGGCTCGTCCTGATGGACACCTGCCACGGCGCGGTCGAGGGCCTCGACCTGGAGATCCTCCAGCTCGGCGTCGAGCTGTGCCGCAGCGAGGGCCTGCCCAAGGTGCTCGAGGTCATGAAGATGTTCGGCCCGGTCTTCGAGTCGCCGGCCCACGCCGCGCTGCTCGAGCGCGACCCGGGGTTCGAAGAGTTCGAGGACCAGAAGTTCCTGCGGTCGTCGGGCGCCATGTGGTCGAAGATGGCCATCGAGCTCTACGACCCGGGCGACCGCATCGACCACCTGGCGCACCTGGACTGCGAGACGCTGGTGATCGTCGGTGACGAGGACCTGCGGTTCGTCGGCCCGTCGGAGCGGCTGGCGTCGGTCATCCCGAACGCCACGCTCGCCGTGGTGCCGGGCGCCGGCCACAGCCCGCAGTTCGACCACCCCCAGGGCTGGTGGGACGCCCTCTACGGCTTCCTCGGCCCCAAGGACTAGCCCCGTTCCCCTACCGAAATCTGGCTCCTCGTGGCGCTCGACGCGCCAGTTCCGTCCCCGGAACGGGAGCCCGACGGGTCAGCGGGTCTTGTCGAGGAAGGCCTCGACGTCGACCACGACGCGCACGACGCGGCCTGCAGCGACCAGGCCGCGGTCGTCACGGGCGGAGACCCGGAACGACAGGCGCCGGCCCTCGACCTTGTCGAGCGTGGCCTCGGTCAGGACCTTGCCACCGACGCCGACCGGGGCGACGTGCTCCATCTGGACGCTCACCCCCACGGTCGAGGAGCCCTCGTCGAGCTGGTCGTGGACCGCGAGTACCGCTGCCTCCTCGAACAGGGCGACAATGCGGGGTGTCGCAATGACGGGCACGACCCCGGTCCTCATGGCGAGCGCGGTGTCCTCCTCGGTCACGGTGAGGTCGACGGTTGCGGTCAGTCCGGGGCGCACAGGCACGGTTTGTACGATAAGCACTCCGTCGTCACCGGTCACAACCCGGTGGCGACTCCACGACCTGCAACATCCCAGGAAGGGACCCCACGTGATCGAGCAGTCCACGGTCGAACGAGTACTCGCCGAAGGCCTTTCCAAGGGCGCCGAGTTCGCCGAGGTCTTCGTGGAGGACCGCCGTTCGT
The DNA here is from genome assembly GCA_903941145.1 of uncultured Actinomycetes bacterium. Taxonomy (GTDB): domain Bacteria; phylum Actinomycetota; class Acidimicrobiia; order Acidimicrobiales; family Microtrichaceae; genus CAJANQ01. The sequence goes on along the minus strand of CAJANQ010000504.1, from coordinate 1,884 downwards.
CCTCCGCGCTGCTCGACGACGGCAAGGTCGAGGAGCTCACCTCTGGCCGTGACCGCGGCGCCGGGATCAGGGTCGTCGTGGGGGAGTCCACGGGCTTCGCCCACACGTCGGACCTGACCGAGGAGGGCCTGCTCGCTGCGGCCCGCACCGCGGCAGCCGCAGCCCGCGGCGCCGGCGCCGGCACGACCGTCGTGGCCCTCTCCGAGACCAGCGCCCCCCGCCCCAACGTGGTGGCCATCCTCCCGGGCGACGTCCCCAAGGCCCGCAAGGTCGAGCTGCTCACCGCGGCCGACGAGGTGGCCCGCTCGCAGGGCGGCGCCATCACCCAGGTCACCGCCCGGTACGCCGACTCGGTGCGCCGCATCCTGGTGGCCAACTCCGACGGCACCCTGGCGACCGACGACCAGGTCCGCACGATGTTCTCCGTCTCGTGCGTCGCGTCCGGCGACACGGGCATGCAGACCGGCCGTGAGTCGGTGGGCCACACCGTCGGGTTCGAGCTGTTCGACCGCTACGACGTCGAGGAGCTCGCCCGTCGCGCCGCCGACCGGGCCATCACCAAGCTCCGTGCCCGCCCGGCGCCCGCCGGCGAGATGACCGTCGTCATCGGCCCCGGCGGCGGTGGCGTGATGTTCCACGAGGCGTGCGGCCACGGCCTCGAGGCCGACCTGGTGGCCAAGGGTGCGTCGGTGTTCGCCGGCCGCATCGGCGAGCAGGTGGCGTCGCCGCTCGTGACCCTGGTCGACGACGGCACGATGGGTGGTGAGTGGGGCTGCTTCTCGGTCGACGACGAGGGCCGCCCGGCCCAGCGCAACGTCCTGATCCAGGACGGCGTGCTGGTGGACTACATGTGGGACGGCCTGCGGGCCCGCAAGGAGGGCCGCCCGTCGTCGGGCAACGGCCGCCGCCAGTCGTACCAGCACCTGCCGATGGTGCGGATGACCAACACCTACCTGGTCGACGGGCAGTCGAGCCCCGACGAGATCGTGGCCGACACCCCGTCCGGCGTGTACATCGCCCACCTCGGCGGCGGTCAGGTGAACACCGCGACCGGCGACTTCGTGTTCGGGATGACCGAGGCGTATCTCATCGAGGACGGGAAGATCACCGAGCCGCTGCGCGAGGGCAACCTGATCGGCAACGGACCGGCGGTGCTGTCCAACATCGACGCAGTCGGCAACGACTTCGCGATGGGTGCACCTGGCACGTGCGGCAAGGACGGCCAGGGCGTGCCGGTGGGCGACGGCGTCCCCACGCTGCGGGTGAGCGCTGGCCTCACCATCGGGGGCACCGCAGCCTGACCGTCAGCCGGTCCCGGGAGCTCAGATGGACGCGGCCGACGACCTCTGGGTGCCGGTGACCCTGGACCAGTGCGACCACGTCGAGGGACCGTTCTTCCATGGCACGAGGTCCGCGCTCGAGGTGGGTGACCACCTGGTGGCCGGCCGGGAGTCGAACTACCAGCCGGGCCGGACCATCAACCACGTCTACTTCGCGGCGCTCGTCGAGACCGCGGTGTGGGGCGCGGAGCTGGCCGTGGCGCTCGCCGACGGCGATGCCGTTGGGCGTATCTACGTCGTCGAGCCGACCGGCCCGTTCGAGGACGACCCCAACGTGACCAACAAGCGCTTCCCCGGGAACGTCACGCAGTCGTACCGCTCCCCGCACCCGGTGCGCGTGGTGGGCGAGGTCGAGTCGTGGACGGCGCACCCGCCCGAGGTCCTGCAGGGGATGCTGGACCACCTGGCTGGCCTGCGCGCCCAGGGTCTCGACGTCATCGAGGACTGAGGCCGTCCGAGCCCACCCGACATGCGGTTGCGGGGGCAAGTAGTCTGACGGTGTCGGCCCGACGGCCGGCAGTCCGCTTCCCGGGGCCGAGGAGCT
>CAJANQ010000503.1 GCA_903941145.1 uncultured Actinomycetes bacterium | reverse complement strand
TCACAGTTGTCCACGACGAGCAGCAGCTCCTGCGGCCCGAGCACCTCGACGATGGCGTCGGTCAGCGACCGCTCGGAGCGTCGTTCCGCCTGGACCGAATGTGCCACCGCCGCAACCACTGCAGCGGGTTCGGTGACCGGAGCGAGCTCGACCAGACGGACCCCGTCCTTGAACGACGGAGCCACGCGCCGCGCCACCTCGCTCGCCAGCGCGGACTTGCCAACACCTCCAGGGCCGGTGAGCGTCACCAACCGTGCTCGCCGAGCAGCGTCCTCCGTCTCACTCAGTGCGACCTCCCGACCGACGAGCGGCCCGACGAGCGCAACGGAGAGGTGACGCGAACGGCTCGGCTGCTTCGGGGCGGTGGGTCGGTTGCCTGCGCGTTCGCCGCCGGTGGCGATGGCCGTCTCAAGTTCGGTGAACGTGGGCGAAGGGTCAAGACCCAGTTCCTCTCCAAGGTGTCGACGGAACTCCGCTGCGACCCTCAGCGCTTCCGCCTGACGGCCGCTGCGGTGCAACGCGGACATGAGGAGACACCACAGTCGTTCGCGGAGCGGGTGCGCGCGGGCGAGGCCGTCGAGCTCAGAGATGACCGTGGCCTCATCACCCAGCGCCAGGCGCGCTTCGTTGCGGTCCTCGAACGCCTGCAACCGCAGTTCTTCCAGCCGACTGGCCTCGGGCTGTGCCCACGGCAGATCCTCGAACCCTGCGAATGCCGCACCCGCCCAGAGCCCCAGCGCTCGGTCGAAGAGTGTCACGGCCTCGTCCGGCCGTTCCGCCGACAACCTTCGGGCATCGGCAAGGTCGGACTCGAAGCGGTCTGCGTCCACTGCAGCGGTCGACAGGTCGAGGAGGTACCCGGGCGGCCGACTCGTGATCGTCATTGAAGGATCGTGCGCAATGAGCCGTCTCAACTTCGACACGGAGGTCTGCAGGGTGGCCCGTGCCGTTGACGGCGGGTCGTTGCCCCAGAGCGCCTCGGTGAGGCTGTCGATCGACACGACATGGCCACGTGCCGCCAGCAAGGCGGCCAGCAAGAGGCGTTGCCTCGGTCCTCCGAGCGGGACTGGACCGGCATCGTCGAGCAGATCAACGCTGCCGAGCACCCGGAACTCCACGAAACGACAGTAGGTCACGTCGGTGGGCACCGATACCCCTGTTGACCGACGGGTCACCGACGGGTCACCGACGACCGACAGGGGGGCCGTCCCAAGATCGTGGTGACGGCTCGGGAGTGCGGGCCGCGCAACACGAAAGAGGTCAGCAATGCGAGTAGCAAAGAACGACATTCCGGTGGTCCTTGAGGTCCCCGGAGCCGTGGCCCGCCAGCTGGACGGGTTCGGTGAGGTCCCTGGTATGGGGTCGATGGCCGGCGAGTGGTTCTCGCTCGGCGCAGGCACTGACATCGCACCGCTGCTCGAGGGCCTCGAGCGCGACACGTGCGCGTCGCCCCACTGGGGGTTTGTCCTGTCGGGCCAGGTCGTGCTGACCTACGCCGACCAGCCCGAAGAGACGGTGTCAGGCGGCGACCTGTTCTTCTGGCCGCCCTTCCACTCCGTCCGGGTGACCGAGGATGCCGAGATCATTCTCTTCAGCCCCCATGGCGCCCACCGCGCCGTAGTCGACCACATGGCCGAGAAGCTTGGGGTGGACGCATGAGCACCGACACCTTCCGGTTCGAGTTGGACGACGGGATCGACGGAGGCGCCCAGCTCCAACAGGTCGTCCCGCGCCTTGGGGCTGCGATCTCGCAGGTGGAGATCGCCGACCTTGGCCTTCCCACGCCGTGCGCGGAATGGACCACTCGCGATCTCCTCAACCACATCATCGGAGGCGCCAACATGTTTGCTGACGCGTTCGGCGGTGCCCCAGTGAGCGACATCTCGGGCCGGCTGCCCGACATCATCGGGGACGACCCGTCGGGGGCCTTCGAACTTGCAGCAGGTCGTTTCGGCGCTGCTACCCAGCAGCCTGGCGCGATGGAGCGGGTGATCGAGTTGCCGTTTGGCCCGATGACTGGTCGGACCTTCTTGCGGTTCGTCGCATTCGACCTCACCGTGCACACGTGGGACGTCGCATCAGTGACGGGAGCCGAGGTGGACTTCCCGGACGAGCTGCTCGTCGAGATCACTGCGTTCGCGCACCATGTGCTCGACGCGGTGCCTCGTAACGACCTTCTGTGCGCGGATCCTGTGCCTGAGTCCTCAGGCGCCAGTCTGCTGGACCAGCTGGTCGCCTACTCGGGTCGCCAGCCCTGACCTGATCTAGGGGAGCTGGACTCCCGACGGGCGTTGCGCTGCCCCGG
>CAJANQ010000502.1 GCA_903941145.1 uncultured Actinomycetes bacterium | reverse complement strand
GAACGAGGTCATCGAGGTGAAGGGGATGTTGAACAGCGACGAGATCTTGACCGGGCTGCCCGCAAGGCCCGGGATGGTGCCCGGCCGGTTCTTGTAGATCAGGTACGTCGAGATCAGACCGCCGAAGAGCAGGCAGTCGGACGCAAGGTACGTCCACATCGCCAGCTTCTCGTTGGAGATGCCGGTCGACGTCGCATGCGTGTCGTCCGGGAACTCGACGTCGGCGACGTCGTCGTACGCCAGGTCGGCAACCTCAGCCAACGGGGGCCTCCTCGGTCTCCGCCGCGGTCTCGGCCGGGGCGTCAGTGGTCTCGCCGACGGCGTCGCCGGACTCGAGTGCCGCAGCGCTCGGGTCGTGGTCGTCACCGTGGTCGTCATGGTCGTCGTGGTGGCCTGCGTCCGGGTCGGTCGACGGCTCGAGGACCCAGCCGAAGATGGCGGCGATCACCAAGATCGCGCCGGGGACCGCCCACCACAGGTTGAAGATCAGGCCGTAGCCGACGAGCGGCAGGCCGATCGACATGACCAGCGGCCAGTAGGACGGCGACGGCAGGTGCACGTTCTTGGCGGTGCCCTTCTGGGCGACCTCCTCGGCGGTGGCGATCTGGACCAGACGGCCCTCGGCGTCGTGGCCGTACTTGCGGTGCCAGAACTCGTCGAACTCCTCCACCACGGGGACCTCGTCGAAGTTCCACTCGGGGGTGGGTGAGGGGATCATCCACTCGAGCGAGCGGGCGTCCCACGGGTCCGGGCCGGGGTTGACCGGGTTGGCCTTGTGCTTCCGGTAGCTCGACACCACGTTCCACATGAAGATCACCAGGGCGAGGGCGATGGTGAACGCACCGATGGTCGCCACCATGTTCCAGGTGTTGAAGCCCTGTCCCTGCGTGTAGGTGTAGGTACGGCGCATCATGCCCTGGAGACCCAGGATGTGCATCGGGCCGAAGGTCAGGTTGAAGCCCACCAGCATCATCCAGAAGTGCCACTTGCCCAGCTTCTCGCTGAGGAAGTAGCCGAAGGCCTTGGGCCACCAGAAGTACATGCCGGCGAACAGGCCCAGGAGCGCTCCGCCGAACAGCACGTAGTGGAAGTGGGCGACGATGTAGTACGTGTCGGTCTGCTGGGTGTCGGCCGGGGCGAAGGCGTGGCTCACGCCCGACAGGCCGCCGATGGTGAACATGCCCACCAGGCCGATCGAGAAGAGCATGGCGACCGTGAACTTGAGCCGGCCGCCGTACATCGTGGCCAGCCAGTTCAGGATCTTCACGCCGGTCGGCACGGCGATGAACATGGTGGCCAGCGAGAAGGCCAGCACCGAGATGGGGCCCATGCCCGAGGCGAACATGTGGTGGGCCCACACGCCCCAGCCCATGAAGCCGATGGCGATGCCGGAGCCGACCATGAACGGGTAGCCGAAGATCGGCTTGCGGGAGAACACCGGGATGACCTCCGACACGATGCCGAAGGACGGGAGGATCATGATGTACACCTCTGGATGTCCGAAGATCCAGAACAGGTGCTCCCACAAGAACGGGTCACCGCCCTTGGAGGCGTCGAAGAACGCTGCCCCAAAGAGGCGGTCGAACATCAGCAGGAAGAGCGCCACCGTGATGACGGGCAGGGCGAACACCAGCAGGACCTGCACCACGAAGGTCATCCACGTGAAGACCGGCATGCGCATGAGGGTCATGCCCGGCGCACGCATGTTGAGGACGGTCACCGTCAGGTTGACGGCCGAAACCGTTGAGCCGATGCCCATGATGAGCAGGCCGACGGCGTAGAAGTCGATGCCGTGGCTCGGCGAGAACACGACGCCCGAGTTGGGTGCGTAGTTGAACCAGCCGCCGTCGGCGCCGCCGCCGAGCAGCCACGAGGTGTTGAAGAAGATCGCGCCGAAGACCCAGATCCACAGGGAGAGCGCGTTCATGCGGGGGAACGACACGTCACGGGCGCCGATCTGCAACGGCAGCAGGTAGTTGGCGAACGCAGCCGCCATCGGCATGACCACCAGGAACACCATGGTGACGCCGTGCATCGTGAAGACCTGGTTGTAGACGTCGGCCGAGAGCAGCTTGTTGCCCGGGACCGCGAGCTGCAGGCGGATCAGGAGTGCCTCGGCACCGCCCACCAGCAGGAACAGGAAGGAGATGGCGCCATACATGATGCCGATCTTCTTGTGGTCGACGGTGAACAGCCATCCGCGCCAGCCGCTGGTGGCCGACGGTCGCGTGAATACGCCGAAGGGCGGGGTCGCCGGTGCCAAGTCCTCACCAGTGGTGAGCTCGAGCGGAGGGCGTTCCTCGGTAATCGCCATGGGTCTTCCTTGTCGCCGTTCTGAGGTGCAGTACTAGGTCGCTAGGTAGTCGCTGGGAGCGCCAGGACTACTTGAGGGTGAGGAGATAGGCCGTCAGCTGGTCAATCTGCTGCTCGGTCAGTCCCAGGTTGGGCATGCCCTGGTTGTTGTCCGGGTTCATCGGCTTGATCTCCGCCGGGTTGCGGAGCCACGAGCGGATCATGTTGACGTTCGGGACGCCCTTGGGCATGACCTCGGCCTTGCCGTCGCCCTTGTACTCCTTGTTGTCGAGGTACAAGGGGTACAGACCACCGATGAAGTAGTCGCGGGTCATGAACTTGGTCAGGTTCGGTGCGTTGCGGGAGGCCAGCGCAGTCTGCGAGACCTTGCCGTAGTTCTGGATCGGCATGGTCGAGTAGGTGAACGGCGCCTTGGACGTGGGCAGCAGACCGTTGACCTGGTGGCAGCGGGCGCACTGGCCGATGAAGAGCTCCTGGCCGGCCTTGGCATCGGCGGTCAGCGGCTGGGCCGGGACCGAGGTCATCTGCTTCAGCCAGGCCTGGTACTCGGCCGGCGGGAGTGCCTTGACCTGCATCCGCATGACGCCGTGGGACAGGCCGCAGAACTCGGTGCACTGGCCCTGGTAGATGCCGGCCTTGTTGGCCTGCAGCACCAGCTGGTGCGTGCGGCCGGGCATGGCGTCCTTCTTGCCGTTGAGGGCGGGGATCCAGAACGAGTGGATCACGTCGTTCGACTGGATCGAGAAGACGGCGTCACGGCCGACGGGGATGGCGGCCTCGGTGGCCGTGATGATGTCGTCCTTGCCGTCGTTGTCGAGGTCGTAGCGGTACTCCCACCACCACTGCTGGCCGATGACCTTGACCTGCACCGCGTCGGCGCTGTGGTCGTCCATCGCCACGATGGTCTGGACGTTGAACACGGCGAGCACGGCGAGCAGCAGGGCCGGGACGATGGTCCAGCCGATCTCGAGCGGGGTGTTGCCGTGGACCTGCTCCGGCTCGTTGACGCCGTCCTTGTCGTCCTTGTTCCGGCGGAAGCGGGCCACCATCCAGATGATGCCGACCTCGATGATGATGAACACCAGACCGGCCACGATGAACACCGGGATGATCAGGTTCTGGATGTCCTGCGCCTTCTCGCCCTGGGGGCTGAGCGTCGTGAGCGGCCGCCCCTCGGGAAGACCGATGTTGCGGATCAGCAGCCAGCCGAGGAAGAGAACCCCGACGACCCCGACGACAGCTGCAATCGTCGACCTGCGCTTGTTAGCCACGGACCACCTCGTTGTCGGTCAGCACGGGGGTGGTGCGCACGACGGCCACCGCCCCCTCCTTCTTGCCTTCTTCGTGGAGCGGGGCCTCCCCGGCGACACTGCCGGCGATACCGCCGCCGATCACCAGGACCGCGAACGCCACGCCCACGCCGACCAGCACGGAGCGCTTGAGCTCGGGCCGGTAGGCGAGCACGACCGCCGTCACGAAGATCAGGACGGCGAGCAGGATGATCGCGACGGCCGCACCGGTCTTGTTGAGGGCCAGGAGGATGCGGGACACCGAGAAGATCACAATGCCTCCGAGGAGGACGGCACCGACCGGCACCTCGAGCGGCAGCATGAACCGGTTCCGAAGCTCACGGTTGAGCTTGGGGTCGCCGGTGGCCCGCTCGGACCACGAGCGAACCGTCCACTCGAAGCCGGCGACGATCAGGCCGATGAGGCCGATGCTGAAGACGATCGAGGACATCGCGAGCCCGATGACGACCATGGTCGCCGAGACGGCGGTGATGAACGGCCAGGGGCTGAGGCCGAACGGGACCGACACGGGAGGGGCCGAGGTCAAGTGGCTGACCTGGGCGGTGGCCTCGGCGTCGCCGTCGCGGAACGCCGTGTGGAAGCCACCGATGGCCGCCATGAGCGCCCCGAAGCCCAGCAGGACGGCGTACCCGACGTGTTCGCCGACACCGCCCTTCCAGCCCAGGGTCAGCGGGCCGACCACCGAGTCGACGACGCCGCCGCCACCGGTGAGCACCGAGACAACACCGCCCTGTGCGGCGGCGTTGCTGATGAAGCCGTAGAAGAACGCAGCAATGAACCCGAAGGCAGCTGCGCCGTAGAAGAACTTGGATCCTCGCGTGATCATCACTCAGCTCACTTCAGGATGTAGACGGCAACCCAGACCAGGACAAAGGATGCGACAGTGGCGTGCCAGAACACAGCCGCGGCTCCAATTCCGTCGGGCTGACGGCTGGAGAACTGACCACCAAGGGCCCGGAAGCCCATGAGCACCACGAAGATCATGGCGCCGATGACCATTGCCACATGGGTGCCGGTCGTGGCGTAGAAGAGCGGGCCCTCGAGCTGGCCCATGGTCATCTCGATCTGGCCGAAGAGGAACGACGCCTGGTTGAGGTAGGCCGCACCGAACAGCAGGGTCACGCCGAGCGCCATGTAGGTGTGGCCCCGGTCGTCACGGTCGATCGACCAGACCGCCCACTGCATGGTCACGGCCGACATCGCCAGCGTGGCCATCAT
>CAJANQ010000501.1 GCA_903941145.1 uncultured Actinomycetes bacterium | reverse complement strand
CCGCCGAACCGGACGTGTCCGGGTCCGGCGACTCCGACGAGTCGGACGCCGCTGAGCCGGCTGACGCCTGAGCGTGCAGGTCCTCGCACCCGTCTACGGGCTCGCCAGCGCCGCCGACGAGGCCGTCGCGCTCGAGCGGGCCGGGGTGGACGGCATCTTCACCTTCGAAGGCCCTCACGACGTCTTCCTGCCGCTGTCGCTCGCCGCACAGGTCACGGACCTGGCCCTCATGACCAACGTGGCCATCGCCTTCCCGCGCAACGCCGTGCACATGGCCCACGCGGCCCGCGACCTGCAGACGCTCTCCGGCGGGAAGTTCACGCTGGGCCTCGGCGCCCAGATCCGCACGCACGTCGAGCGCCGGTTCGGCGTCGGGTTCGAGCGGCCGGCCGCCCGCATGCGGGAGACCGTCGAGGCGGTGCAGGCCGTGCTGCAGTCCTGGGAGACCGGCGAGCCGCTCGACTACCGCGGCGAGTTCCGCCAGCACACCCTCATGACGCCGATGTTCTCGCCGGGGCCCAGCCCGTGGGGCCCGCCGCCGGTCGTGGTCGGCGGCCTCGGCCCCAAGATGTGCGGCGTGGCCGCCGAGGTGGCCGACGGCCTGGCCGTCATGCCAGTGACCTCGGACCGCTTCTTCGCCGAGGTGACGCTCCCGGCCGTGGCCGAAGGGCTGTCCCGCCGGCACCCTGCGCTGGGAGCGTTCGAGGTGCTGCCCGAGGTCATCGTGTGCTGCGGCCGCGACGAGGACGAGCTGGCGGCGGCCGACGCCGGTTGCCGGGCACTCCTGGGCTTCTACATCTCGACGCCGGCCTACCGGCCGGTGATCGACCTCGAGGGCTACGGCGACCTGCAGCCCGTCGCCCAGCAGATGACCCGCGAGGGGCGCTGGGACGAGCTGGGCGCGCTGGTCGACGACGACCTGCTGGCGACCCTCACCGTGCGCGGCACCCCGGCCCAGGTCGCGGCGCACGTCGGCGAGCGCTACCGCGGGCACGCAACGCGGGTCTGCGTGTACCTGCCCTACGGGATGGCCGACGGGCTGCTGCCCGAGCTGGTCGACGCGCTCCACGCGGTCTGACCGGCCTGCGCCCCGGTCTCAGGCCGTCGCGGCGACCCGGCCGAAGAACGTGCCCTAGCCGAGCGAGATCCCGGAGCAGTAGCGGGCGGCCGCCAGGCTCGACGCCACGCGGCCCACGGCGAACAGCCCTGGCACCGCGGTGCCGTCGGTCCGCAGGACCCGGGCCGACTCGTCGACGGTGACCCCGCCGAGGGGGAACCCTGCGTAGATGGTGGCGGCCACCCGCAGGTCGATCGCGCCGAACGGCCCCTCGGTGAGCGGCACCACGAACTCGGGGTCCTTGCCGAAGGCGGGGTCCTCGCCGGCGGCAGCGGCCTGGTTGTAGGCGTCCATCGTCGCGGCGAGCGCCCCGGCGGGCAGGCCCATCTCGGCGCCCAGCTCGTCCCAGGTCTCGCACACCCACGTGGCACGCATGCCGGTCATGTTCACCTCGTAGCGGGGCTCGTCCATGACCATGAACACGTGCCCTCCCTGCTCGAGCAGTGCGGCCTGGCCGACGTGGCCGAAGTAGGTGTCCTCGTTCACGAACCGCTCGCCCTGCGCGTTGACGAGCACGCAGCGGACCATGCGGCGCGGGGGAGTGATGGGCAGCGCGACCTCGGCCGTGCCCAGCGACTCCAGACCGGCACCGACGCCCTGGCAGACACGCAGCCCCCAGCCGTCGTCGTTGTCGGTGCCGAGCCGCCACGCGATGTCGAGCAGCGCCGGTACGTGGGCCCGGACGAGCTCGTCGTTGTAGGCCCAGCCGCCCGCAGCCAGGACGGTCCGTCCGGCCCGCAGGTGCTGCACCACGCCGTCGACCCGGGCGCGCACGCCGACCACCGCGCCGTCGGCGTCGACCACCAGCTGCTCGGCTCGGGCGTCGGTCAGCACCGTTGCGTCGGTGGCCGCGACGGCAGCCAGCAGGCACTCCATCAAGAACCCGCCGGTGGCGCCGGGCGTGGCGGCCACGTGGCCCCGGGGCACCGGCCGGTGGCGCCCTGCGTAGGGCGCAGCGTTCTCGCCGCCGCTGAAGACCAGCCCCTCGGTGCCGGGCGGCTCCATGCCGGGCTCCGGCCAGAACTCGCCGCGCACCGGCAGGCCGTGGGCCAGCAGCCAGTCGTGGTGCTCCACGCTGCCGGCGCAGTAGGCGGCGAGCCGGGGGTCGTCCGCGTCGCGGCCCAGGACCTCGGCCAGGAACGCCTGCATCTCCTCGACCGAGTCGATGAACCCGGCGTCGGTCTGCGTGGACGTGCCACCGCCCAGGTAGAGGATCCCGCCCGACATCGCCGAGGTCCCGCCGCCGGCCCCCGTGCGCTCGAGGGCGACGACCCGCTGGCCCGAGTCGGCCGCCGCGATGGCCGCCGCGGCGCCCGCGGCGCCGAGGCCGACGACCAGCACGTCGGTCTCGTGGTCCCAGCCAGGGACGTCGTCGACGCCGAGCGGCGGCAGGGGAGCGATGAGGTCGTCGGAGAGGTCGGTCACGCCCGACGTTCTAGCGCCGCCCAAGGGCGGTGCCGGGCCGCGGCGTAGTCTCGCCGTCGTCGCCGGGGGACCCCGCCCGGCCCAGGACCGAACCACCGGGAGCAACAGTGGCCGACCGAGTCTCCGAGATCTTCGACGTCGACGCCTGGGACACCGTCCCCGGGTTCGAGGAGCTGTCCGACATCACGTACCACCGCGCCAAGGACACCGGCGTGGTGCGGGTGGCGTTCGACCGGCCCGAGGTGCGCAACGCGTTCCGGCCGTCGACCGTCGACGAGCTGTACCGGGTGCTCGACCACGCCCGGCAGACCTCCGACGTGGGCTGCGTGCTGCTCACCGGCAACGGCCCGTCGCCCAAGGACGGCGGCTGGGCGTTCTGCTCGGGCGGCGACCAGCGGATCCGCGGCAAGGACGGCTACCGCTACACGGAGGCGGACGACTCGGGCGAGCTTGGACTGACCGCCGAGGCCATCGACCCTGCCCGTACCGGCCGGCTCCACATCCTGGAGGTCCAGCGCCTCATCCGGTTCATGCCCAAGGTGGTCATCTGCGTGGTGCCGGGCTGGGCGGCCGGCGGCGGCCACAGCCTGCACGTGGTGGCGGACCTGACGCTGGCGAGCCGGGAGCACGCCCGCTTCAAGCAGACCGACGCCGACGTCGCCAGCTTCGACGGCGGGTTCGGCTCGGCCTACCTGGCCCGTCAGGTCGGCCAGAAGTTCGCCCGCGAGATCTTCTTCCTGGGCGACGAGTACTCCGCCGAGGACGCCCACCGGATGGGCATGGTCAACGCAGTGGTCGACCACGCCGACCTGGAGAAGGTGGCGCTCGAGTGGGGCCGCAAGGTCATGGGCAAGTCCCCGACGGCCCAGCGGATGCTGAAGTTCAGCTTCAACCTGATCGACGACGGGCTCGTGGGCCAGCAGGTGTTCGCCGGCGAGGCCACGCGGCTCGCCTACATGACCGACGAGGCCGTGGAGGGCCGTGACTCGTTCCTCGAGCGCCGCGACCCCGACTGGTCCGGCTACCCCTGGCACTTCTGAGCCGAGGGGACCGACGGCTCGGCGGGGTGACTACCCCTCGACGGCGCCGAACTCGGCGCGGGCCTTGTTGAACCGGCTCACCACGGGGAAGCCCCACAGGAAGTTCGACAGCGCCCAGCCGCCTGCACCGTCCATGCCGGCCTTCTTGGCGCGGCCGTAGGTCACAGCGGCCTCGGCCACGTGGATGCCGGCGGTGCCGACCAGCAGCTGACGGATCTGGTCACGGCTGGG
>CAJANQ010000500.1 GCA_903941145.1 uncultured Actinomycetes bacterium | reverse complement strand
GTCGCCGTGTGCTCCGCCAAGCCGGCCATCCACCGGTTCCCCAAGGCAATGGGCACCCGCATCCATGAGCTCTGCACCTTCCTGGTCGCCGAGTACGACGGCGACGCCGGCAAGGTCTGGAAGGGCGTCCGCTCTGGCCCGGCCCTGTACGACCGGCTCCGCGCCCTCCCCGGCTACGGCGACGAGAAGACCCGCATCTTCATGGCCATCCTGGCCAAGCGGCTCGGCAAGAAGCCGGCGGGCTGGGAAGAGGCGGCCGCGCCGTTCTCGGACGACCAGCCCCGCTCGGTGGCCGACATCGGCTCGGCCGAGCAGCTCGCCGCGGTCCGCGAGTGGAAGCAGATGATGAAGAAGGCCAAGAAGGCGAAGTCCGACCCGGTCGCCTAGACCGGTCCGGGTCCGGGCGGGGCTGGCCGTCAGCCCCCGTCGTCCTCGGCCCTACTCGTCGTCAGCAGCGTCGAGGTCGACCGAGTCGGCCGACAGCTCGTCGGCCAGCTCCACGGCCAGCTCGACCGCCATCTCCTCGGCCGTGAGCCGCTCGACCTCCGAGGCCTGCTGGCGGGCCAGCCAGCCCAGGAACACCGCGACGGCCCGGGGGTCGTGACGCAGCTCGTGGCCGGCACCGTCGATGATCCGGATCTCGGCGTCGCCGTGCGACGCGGCCAGCGCCCGCCCGTCGTCGAGCGGCGTCAGGTCGTCCCGGTCGCCGTGCACCACCAGGAACGGCCGGGGCGCGATGCGCTTCGCGTCCGGCACGGGCTGGACCTGCTTGAGCTCGGCGGCCCACCCGTCGAAGTCGGGCGGGAAGTCCGGGTCCTTCACCACGTGCACGTTGCGGGCGTGCAGCAGGAGCTGGCGCGGATGGCGCGACCAGTCCTCGAAGTCCCCCGGCGTCGCCAGCGCCGCGACGCCGCGCACCGTCCGGTTCCGGGCGCCCTCGCACACTGCAAGCGAGCCGCCCGTGCCGAACCCCGCCAGCCAGACCCCGCTCACCCCGAGCGAGGCGACGTGGCCCACCGCGGCGTGCACGTCGTCGAGCCAGCCGACGAGCGAGAAGTCCCCCTCGGCCGCGCCGCAGCCGCGGAAGTTGATGGTGAGGACCACCCACCCGAGCTCCGACGCGATGCGCTCGGCCAGCTCGGGGAAGGACTTGCCCGACTGCTCGGACTCACGGCCCCGGGTCGGGAACCCGTGCAGCAGCACGAGCCCGGGCGCCCCGGCGATGCCGGTGGCGGGCACGGCCAGGTGGCCGCTCAGGGTCAGCCGGCCCGAGGCGAACCGGTAGTCCATGACGGGAGCGTTCTCTACCGCCATGACCGGAAACCTGCTGGACCGGGGCTGCGTCCGCCCGTCAGGCGGAGGCGCGCTGCTTGCTGAACAGCTTGTAGCAGCGGTTGCGGGCCTCGGGGAGCGTGTCGGGGGCGAAGCAGATAAAGGTCTCGGCCTCCATGAGCTCGGCGATGAGGTGCTCGTCCTCGGGGCCGATGGCGTCGATGTCGTACACGACCTGCGTGCGCTTGTCGCCGATGTACTGGTGGTGCTCGAACTTGCCCGGGCGTTCCATCGTCACTCGGTCCCTTCTGTCGCTGTCTCGTCCGTCTGGACTGTCTCGTCCGGCTCGGCCGGCGTGCTGGTCATGGTAGGTGCTGCGGACGGACCGTCCGCACCTGCGGCCACGGGGTCGTCAGGACCTGTCACCTGCGGCCCGATCGCCCCGATCGCCTCGTAGTAGCCCCGCTCGACCTCGAGGATCGTGGCCACGGCTGCGTCGGACACGTCCAGGCTGGTCGCCTCGCAGCGGCCGAGGACGTAGGCGAGCGGCTCGTCGTCGGTGACCACGACAAGTCCGGAGCCGATCTCGTCCGCGGTCTTGGCGGACGCGACGCCCTTGTCGGCCAGGTAGTCGCAGTGGAACCCGAGCACGGCACGCACGTCGTCGTAGCTGAGCTCGGCGGTGAGCTCGTCAGGAAGACGCTCCGAGACGAACACGACCGCCTCGTCGAGGTCGTAGACGCTCCGCCGCGGGGACCGTGCGAGCCGGCCGGTGACCGACCCGACGGCCACCGCCGCGATGACGAACGTCCCGAGCGCGGCCAGGGCCGCCCAGACGAACATGTGCGGGCGTCAGGCCGTCCGGCTCAGATGCCGATGCGCTGCGCGAGCAGCTCACGGTGGTAGGTCGGGTCGCCGAAGAGCAGCTCGGACGACTTGGCCCGCTTGAAGTAAAGGTGCGCCGGGTGCTCCCAGGTGAAGCCGATGCCACCGTGGATCTGGATGTTCTCGGCCGCGGCGTGGAAGTACGCCTCCGAGCAGTAGGCCTTGGCGAGCGAGGCCACCGAGGGCAGCTCGTCGTTGAGCTCCGAGGCGCACCAGCCGGCGTAGTACGCAGCGGACTTGGCCGACTCGACCTCGAGGAGCATGTCGGCGCACTTGTGCTTGATGGCCTGGAACGAGCCGATCGGGCGGCCGAACTGCACGCGGTCCTTGGCGTACTGGACGGCCATCTCGAGGACCTCCTGGCCGCCACCGACCTGCTCGGCGGCGAGGGCCACGGCGGCAAGGTCGAGCACGGTGGAGAGGACGTCCCAGCCGGCGCCGTCGGTGCCGATGAGCTTGGCGGGCACGCCCGAGTACTCCAGGCGGGCCTGCTTGCGGGTCTGGTCCATGGTCGAGAGCGCGGTGCGGGTCAGGCCCGGGGCGTCGCCGTCGACGGCGAAGAGGCTGATGCCGGCCGGGGTCTTGGCGGCCGTGATGATCAGGTTCGCGGTGTGGCCGTCGAGGACGTAGAGCTTCTCGCCGTCGAGGGTCCAGGAGTCGCCGGAGCCGGTGGCGGTCATGGTGACGGCGTCGGCGTCCCACCGGCCGTTGGGCTCGGTGTAGGCGAGGGTCGCGATGGTCGAGCCGTCGGCGATGCCGGGCAGGTACTCGGCCTTGGCGGCGTCGTCGCCGGAGTGGATGAGCGTCATGCCACCGAGCACGACGGTCGAGAAGTACGGGGCGCACAGCAGGCGGCGGCCCATCTCCTCGAGGACCACGACCAGCTCGACGAAGCCGAAGCCCTGGCCGCCGAACTCCTCGGGGATGACGAGCGCCTGGAGGCCCATCTGCTCGGCCATCTGGGTCCACACGGCGGTGTCGTAGCCGGACTCGGTGTCCATCAGCTCACGGACGGTCGCCTCGTCGGACTTGTCGTTGAGGAACGCCTTGACGATCCCACGAAGTTCTTCCTGCTCCTCGCTGAAGGCGAAGTTCATGACTGGCTCCTGATGGTTGGCCGGTGCGAACGGTTCGACCGGCGTGGCTACGAACCTGATCTGTCTACCGCGCCCGCCCGCACCGTGCCACCCACCGTGCGTACACAGGTGTACGCAACTTCTACCGCCCCGGCGCTAGGGTCCGGGCATGGAACGTGTCGGCACCAGGGAGCTCCGGGGCGACCTGTCCGCGCTGGTGCGGCGGGCCGGGGCCGGCGAGCGCATCGTCGTCACCGTCGACGGCCACCCGGTCGCGCAGCTCGGCCCGGTCGAACCCACCGACGGCGCCGTCACCATCGACGACCTGGTCGCCCGAGGCCTCCTGCAGGCGGCGCGGCGCCCCGACCGCCCGGCACCCGAGTTCTCCATGCCGCTGTGGGCCGGCACCCGGATCGACCAGCTCGTCCGGGAGGTCCGCGGCCGGTAGGCCCGGAGCACCGCCATGACGCTCATGCTCGACACCACCGCGCTGCTGGCCCGGTTCCTGGAGGGTCCCGGCCGCGACGCGTGCCTGTCCGCGATGGACGCGGACCCTGTCTGGTGCGCGAGCGCACTCGCACTCACCGAGGCGCTCATGGTGGTGGACCGGCTCGGCGACGACCCCGCCCGCACCGACGACCTCCGACGCGCCCTGCGCGACGACTGGGAGCGCATCCACGTCGTGCCGGTCGACCAGGCATGCCTGGACCGTGCCGCGGAGCTGGGGCGCACCCAGCCGCTGCGCACCGTCGACGCCGTGCACCTGGCCGCGGCTGACCGGCTCCCGCCGCCGGTGACCTTCCTCACCTTCGACCCGTCGCAGATGCCCGTCGCCCTGGCCATGGGGCTCTCGGTCGGGCCCGAGCTGCCGCCGCGCTGACCGGGCCGCGGACCGCACCGTCAGCAGCGGTGCCGGACAGTTAGCGTGACCGCCATGAGCAGCACCCTGCACCTGTCCGACTCCGGGTACCAGGTCCACAAGGTCGTCGTCGGCCCGTTCGACAACAACGTGTTCGTGCTGCGCTGCACGCAGACCGGCGACGCCGTCCTGATCGACGCCGCCAACGAGCACGAGCAGCTCCTCGAGCTGGCCCGCACGCTGGGCGTGCGCCGGGTGCTGGAGACCCACGGCCACTGGGACCACATCCAGGCCGTGCCCGAGCTGCGCGACGCCGGCTACTCCGTCGGCGTCACCGCCCAGGACGCGGCGATGCTCCCCTCCTACGACGAGATCGTCGAGGACGACACGGTGATCGAGGTCGGCGACCTGCGCCTGCGCACCATCCACACGCCCGGCCACACGCCCGGCTCGATGTGCTTCTGGGTCGAGGGCACGCCGGTGCTGTTCACCGGCGACACGCTCTTCCCCGGCGGGCCCGGCAACACCGGCCTCGAGGGCGGCGACTTCCCGACGATCATCGAGTCGATCGAGGGTCGGCTGTTCGCCCCGTTCGGCGCCGAGACGCTGATCCTCCCCGGCCACGGCCTCGACAGCACCCTGGGCGACGAGTCCCCGCACCTGCAGGACTGGGTCGACCGGGGCTGGTGATCCATCCCCTTGGTGGGGTCCCGGCGCGGGCCCGGGGGTTTCCACTACACGCTTAGGAGAAACTCCGGAGGGGGAACTAGCCTGCGGGGCATGTCCGGCGCCGACGAGACCACCCCCCTGTTCGAGATCAGCGACCTGCACGTCGCCCCCGCAGAGCAGCCCGACTCCCCCATCCTGCGTGGCGTCGACCTGGTGGTCCGCCCCGGCGAGGTGCACGCCCTCATGGGCCCCAACGGGTCCGGCAAGTCCACGCTGGCCAGCGCCCTCATGGGCTCGCCCGAGTACACCGTCACCGGCGGGTCGCTGAAGTTCAAGGGCGACGACATCACCGACTGGGGCACCGACGTGCGCGGCAAGGCCGGCATCTTCCTGGCCTTCCAGTACCCCCAGGAGATCCCCGGCGTCTCGGTCCGCCAGTTCCTCCGCCAGGCCCTCTCGGAGCGCAAGGGCATCGACCTGTCCGTGCTCGAGATCCGGCTCAAGATGATGGAGTGGATGGAGCGCCTGGAGATGGACCCGGCGTTCGCCGACCGCTTCTTGAACGAGGGGTTCTCCGGCGGCGAGAAGAAGCGCAACGAGGTCCTCCAGATGGCCATCCTGGAGCCCGAGCTGGCGATCCTCGACGAGACCGACTCCGGCCTCGACATCGACGCCCTGCGCGTCGTCGCCAAGGGTGTCAACGAGGTCCGTGCCGACCGCCCCGAGCTGGGCGTACTGGTCATCACCCACTACCAGCGGCTGCTCGAGCACCTGACCCCCGACGTGGTCCACGTGCTCGTCGACGGCCGCATCGTGGAGACGGGCGGGCCCGAGCTGGCCGAGCGCCTCGAGTCGGGGGGCTTCGACTCGTGGAAGTGACGGGTCCCGGCCACGACCTGGACGTCCAGGCGATCCGCAAGGACTTCCCGATCCTGGCCACCCAGATGAACGGCAAGCCGCTGACCTACCTGGACACGGCGGCGACCAGCCAGAAGCCCCAGTCCGTGCTCGACGCCATGGACCACTACTACGAGACGTCCAACGCCAACGTCCACCGGGCCGCCTACTCGCTGGCCGAGGCCGCCACGAACGCCCTCGAGGGCGCCCGAGCCAAGGTCGCACGGTTCATCGGCGCCGGCTCGGCCAACGAGGTCGTGTTCACCAAGAACGCCACCGAGTCGCTCAACCTCGTGGCCCACGCATGGGGCAGCAAGTTCCTGTCCCAGGGCGACGTCGTGGTCCTCAGCCAGCTCGAGCACCACGCCAACATCGTCCCGTGGCACCAGCTCGCAGCCTCCAAGGGCATCGAGCTCCGGTGGATCCCCGTCGGCGACGACGGCCGCCTCGACCTGACCGACCTGGACGCACTCTTCGACGGCGCCAAGATGCTCGCCGTCACCGCCATGTCGAACGTGACCGGCACCATCACGCCCGTCACCGAGCTGGCCGAACGGGCCCACGCCGCCGGCGCGCTCGTGTCGGTCGACGCCTGCCAGTACGCCCCGCACCTGTCGCTCGATGTGCAGACCTTCGGCGCCGACTTCGTGTCGTTCTCGTCGCACAAGATGCTCGGCCCGACCGGCATCGGCGTCCTGTGGGGCCGGCCCGAGGTGCTCGACGCCACTCCCCCGTTCATGGGCGGCGGCGGCATGATCCTGGACGTCACGATGGACGGGTTCACCCCCGCCGCGGTGCCCCAGAAGTTCGAAGCCGGCACGCCCGCCGTGGCCGAGGCCGTCGGGCTGGGTGCCGCCGTCGACTACCTCGACGCGCTGGGCATGGACCAGGTCCGGGCCCACGAGGTGGCGCTCAACCGCTACGCCATCGAGATGCTCACCGACCGGTTCGGCGACTCGCTCACCATCCACGGACCCCAGGAGCCCGAGGCCCGAGGCGGCGTGCTGAGCTTCGCCCTGGCCGACATCCACCCGCACGACATGTCGCAGGTGCTCAACGAGCACGGCGTGGGCGTCCGGCCGGGCCACCACTGCGCCAAGCCGCTCATGCGGGTGCTCGGCGTCGGGGCGACCACCCGGGCGTCCTGGTACGTCTACAACGACACCGACGACATTGACGTGCTCGGCGACGCGCTCGCCGACGCCAAGGACTTCTTCGGCCTCTAGGCCGCAACCACGACCGCCCCGCCCGCGCGATCTGCCGTCCCGGCACCGGCGGGCGTGCCAGAATCGAACGACGACCAGCCCTGGAGGCTCCCCACATGTCGGGTCTCGAAGACCTCTACCGCGAGATCATCCTCGACCACTACCGCAGCCCGCGGAACCGTGGCGAGCTCGCCGTGCCGCCGGCCCACCGCACCGACGGCTTCAACCCGCTGTGCGGCGACGAGATCGTCGTCTACCTCGAGCTCGACGACGCGTCGAAGGGCGAGGGCGCCACGGTCACCGGCATCAAGATCGCCGGCCAGGGCTGCTCCATCTCCCAGTCATCGGCGTCGATGATGTCGGCCGCCGTGTCGGGCAAGACCGTCGCCGAGGTCCGCGACCTCACCAAGGCGTTCAAGGCCATGATGTCGATCCACGAGGAAGGCCTGGAGGGCGAGCCCTCCGGCGAGGAGCCCGTCGAGGCCCCCGCCGGCGACCTGCCCCTCGGCGACCTCGAGGCGCTGCGCGGCGTCGTGAAGTTCCCGGTGCGCATCAAGTGCGCCACCCTCAGCTGGAACACGCTGGCCCAGAACCTCGACGAGACCCTCGCTGGCTGAGCCCGGTCCTCAGGCCGGGGCGTCGGCCCAGGCGAACCGGAGCGCCAGCGGCAGGTGGTCGCTGAGGTCCTCGCCCTGGGGGCCCAGGAAGTCGGCCTGCGGGTACGTGTGCGACAGCACCGTCAGGTCCACCCCGCCGCCGTCGCGGTAGGCGCCCTTGTCGATCGACGCCAGCTCCGGGCACGACAGCTCGACGCACGTGTCGGTCAGACCGGTGGCGGCCAGAAAGTCCTGCCAGATCTTGGCGTCGGCGTCGCCGTAGGCCTCGGGTACGGCGCCGGTCGTGTGCAGGTTCGTGTCGCCCGCCAGCACGACCGCCCGGCCGACGCTGAAGGTGTTGATGAACGCGGCGAGCTGCCGGTAGTCGGCCACCTGCAGCACCTGGTCCTGCGGGTCGCTGCCGGCCTCGGCGTGCAGGTTGTAGACGTCGACCGTTCGACCGTCGGCCAGCGTCATGGTCGCCATCGAGAAGCCCTTCATGGACAGGCAGTCCGCGGCGCCCGGCCCGACGATCCCGCCGAAGCAGTCCGCCCACGGCACCCGCACGGGCTCGGTGAACGGGTAGCGGGCCAGCATGCCCAGGCCGTCGCCGACCAGGAGCGGCCGCTGCGACGGGTCGACCCCGACGGCGAACGGGCCGGGGTGCTGACCGGACCGGTACGGGTGGGTGACGTCCTTGCGGACCCGGGCGAAGTAGTTGGCGAAGTCGAGCGCCCCGGCGATCGGCTGCCACCAGTCGAAGTTCTCCTGGGTGAGCACCACGTCGTACGCGTTGAGCCGGGGGCTGATGAGCGGCAGGTGGAGGCCCGGGTTGGCCTTCGAGACCTCTTGGGGCAGGCCCGCCACGTTGAAGCTCAGCAGCGAGAACTCGCCGGGAGGGTCAGGGAGCGGCACGAGCGTGGTGGTGGCCGGCGCGCCGCCGTTGCCGGGCGGGTTGGTGCAGGCCACCAGTCCCCCCGTGAGTGCTGCCAACAGCGCGACGAGGGCCAGGCCCCGTCGCGTCCCTCCAACTGAACGCCGCATGTACGGCAGGTTACGGACGCACGTCTCCGTTGACCAGCGCGGACATGCTCCGGGCCAGCTCGACGTCCAGGCCGGTGAGGCCACCGCGGTCGTGGGTCCAGAGGTCGACCGTCACCGTGTTCCACACGTTGGTCCACTCCGGGTGGTGGTCGAGCTCCTCGGCCACCGGTGCGACGGCGGTCATGAACGCGAACGCCTCCGCAAAGTCGGCGAAGACGAACTCGGCATGGAGCTGTCCGTCGACCAGCGCCCAGCCCGGCAGGTCGGCGAGCGCGTCGCTGACCTGGTCGGCGGTGAGCAGGTCGCGGCGGCCCATGTCGGCAGACGCCTAGAGGGTGCCGCCGGCGAAGAACGGGTCGTCGACGACCGGGCGGGCCGGCGCGGCCTCGGGCTCGGCGAGCTGCGCCCACTCGGCGTACCCGGACTCCTCGAGCTCGGTCGCCAGCTCGGGACCACCGGTGCGCTGCACCTTGCCGGCCGCGAACACGTGCACCACGTCGGGGTGCAGCTCGGTGAGCAGCCGGTTGTAGTGCGTGATGACCAGGGCGCCGAGCGGCGGGCTGCCGTCGAACCCGTCGTTGGTGGCCTGCTCGATGCGCCGGGCGACGTCCCGGAGGGCGTCGACGTCAAGGCCGGAGTCCAGCTCGTCGAGCACGGCGATGCGGGGCTGGAGCACGGCGAGCTGCACGGTCTCGTTGCGCTTCTTCTCGCCGCCCGACAGGTCGACGTTCATGGCCCGGTCGAGCAGGGCGGCGCTCAGGCCGATGCGCTCGGCCTCGCCGGCGACCAGGGACTCGAGCTCGGCGGTGCTGCGGCCGGCGGCGACGAGCGCCTCGGAGAGCACCTCGCGCACGGCGACGCCGGGCACCTCGGTCGGGTACTGCTGGGCCAGGAACAGCCCGGCCTGGGCCCGCTCCCACGTGGGCAGGGCCAGCAGGTCGATGCCGTCGAGGGTGACCGTGCCGCCGGTGACCTCGTAGCCGGGCCGGCCCATGAGCACGTTGGAGAGGGTCGACTTGCCGGAGCCGTTGGGGCCCATGACGGCGTGGACCTCGCCCGAGCGGACGGTGAGCGTCACGCCGTGGAGGATCTGCTTGCCGGCGACGGACGCCTGCAGGTCGTCGATGACGAGCTCGGTCATGCGGCACCTCCGCCGGTCGTTCCGTCGTCGTCGGGCAGCGTGAGCACCACGTCGCCGTCGCGCACCACCACGGTGAACGCCGGCACGGGCCGGACGGCCGGGAGCGTCAGCGCGGCGCCGGTGCGAAGGTCGAACGCGCTGCCGTGCTGCGGGCACTCGAGCGTGCACTCGTCCGCGTCGACCTCACCGTCGGACAGCGAGACGTCGGCGTGGCTGCAGCGGTCGCCGATGGCGTACACGTCGTCGCCCAGGCGGA
Organism: uncultured Actinomycetes bacterium; assembly: GCA_903941145.1. Classification (GTDB taxonomy): domain Bacteria; phylum Actinomycetota; class Acidimicrobiia; order Acidimicrobiales; family Microtrichaceae; genus CAJANQ01. The sequence continues at coordinate 91 of CAJANQ010000500.1, read as the reverse complement.
CGACGGAGATACGCCGACCCTCCAGGTCGAACCGTCGGGCCTCGCCGTCGGCCAGGTCGTCCAGTGCGGCGATGCGCACCTCGTTCGCGCT